>CAZDYT010000157.1:0-7981 GCA_964509395.1 uncultured bacterium | reverse complement strand
AGCGGATCAGCGCGACCGGCTCCACGCGGCCGAGATCCACCTCGATCCACTCGCCTCCCCGCTTCGGCCGTCCGGTGCTCCACAGGCTCGCCGCGTCGCGATCCGCGATCCAGCCGGCGGTCGGGGAGGCATGGCTCGCCGTGACGGTGAACCTTGCTGGGTCCAGTTCACGCAACGCCCCGGCGGTCCCGGCGAAGTCCGTGTACACGCCGCCGAGCGACCCCATCGGCCGATAGGCGAAGCGGACCCCGAGCGCCGCGAGGTTGGCGTCGAAGACAGGATCCTGGCCTCCGAGCCACCAGGCGGCGGTCTCCGCCCCGTCCACCGCCCGGGCGTACGGGGGGTAAATCTCCTCGTAGTGGTTCGAGAAGATGACGCGGCCCCCCGAGAGAAACGTGAGGGTGCGGGTGCCGAAGTCGGGCGCATAGAGCCGGACGAGGCCGTCTCGCTCGAGCGCGGCGACGGTCTCGAGCTCCGCGTGGAGCCCCGCCCGCTCGGCCGCGGCGACGGTCGGGGCGAGGTCCCGGAAGGCGCCGGTGGCAGCGCCGGCCCCGTGGACGAGGAGCAGCGCGCCCGCGAGGACGGCGCCGAGACGCCAGGGGCGCAACTCCGACAGCCACCGGCCGAGGAGGACGGGCAACGCCGTGTAGAGCGGGAGCAGATACTTCTGGTCGTGGTCGTCCAGCATGCGCCCGTACCGGGTCCCCACCGCCACGCCGACGTTGACCGCGATGAGGACCAGGAGCGCGAGGCTCATGCGCCGCGCCGCCGGGGGGCCGCGCCGAACCGTCCGCGCGGCCGCGACCACCGCCCACCCGTAGGCAACCGCGAGCGCGAGCAACACGAGCGTCCCCGCCCGCGTCCCGCGAAGCTCCGCGGGCACGCCGGTCAGGATCGGCCAGGACACCCGCCCGACGAGGTCCAGGTGGGCCAGCAGCTCCGCGAGCCGGATGCGATGGCCGGGCGGCGGGAGGGCGGTCCCGTGCTGGAGGCCGTAGAGCCAGTGCGGCAGGCTCCCGAGGAAGAACGCCGGGATGGCCGCGAGAGCGGCCGGGAGCGTGCTGGCGCGGAAGCCCCGCGTGGCGAGGAGGACGGCGACGGGCGGCCAGAAGACGAGGGAAAGGAAGTTTGTCCAGAACGCGAGGCCGAGGACTCCGCCGAGCAGGCCCAGGTGCAGCGCGGCCCGGCGGCGCGGCGCGACCGGCGCGCGGAACGCCAGCGCCACCGCCAGCGTCCCCAGCACCATGGTCATGGGATAGTGGCCGCGTGCCTCGTGCGCCCAGTAGAGGAGGAAGTCCGGCGGGAGGGCGAGGAGCAGGGCGGCGAACAACGCGGCGCGGGAGCCGTAGGCGTCCCAGGCCAGGCGGAGCACGAGCGCGAGCCAGCAGCAGGCGAGGACGACCGGGAGCAGCTCGAGGCTCCGGGCCGAGACACCCACCGCGAAGAAGAGTGGCGCCGCCACGTAGGCGTCGAGCGCGCCCATGAAGGGCTGGCCGTAGAAGTAGACCGGCAGCACGCCCTGGAGGACGGTGAGCCCCATGAGGCCGGTCGTCGCTTCGTCGTACCAGAGCCGCGGCAGCCGGAGGAGCGCGAGCCGGACCACCGCGCCGGCGGCGAGGATCGCGAGCACGTGGCGCCCGGTCACGGGCTCGCGGCGTGGTGAGATCGTAAGAGGCACCGTGCGCCCTGACAGCGCGAGAGTGACCCTGCTCACGCCCGGCGCGGCCGCGGGGAAAACAGGGGGGAGCGGACGAGCCGCGCGCGGTGCGCCAGGTACTGGATCAGGACGCGGAGCGTCCCGAGCCCGTACACGACGCTCCGCCGAAAGTCGATGGAGGAGGCCTCGGCGAAGTAGCGCGCCGGGACCGGGGCATCGCCGATCCGGAACCCGAAGTACGCCGCCTGCGCGAGGAACTCAGAATCGAACACGAAGTCGTCCGAGTTGGCCTCGAACGGGATCGTCTCCAGCACCCTCCGGGCGAAGACGCGAAGCCCCGAGTGGAAGTCACCGAGGTTCTGCCCCAACACGAGGTTCTCGACGATGGTCAGGATCCGGTTGGCAAGGTACTTCCACAACGGCATCCCGCCCTGAAGCGCCTCCGCCCGGCTTCGGACGCGCGAGCCCAGCACCACATCGCAGATCCCGAGGTCGATGAACCCGATGAGGTGTGGCAACACGCGGGCGTCGTACTGATAGTCCGGGTGGATCATGGCGATCACGTCCCCGCCGCGCTCCAGGGCGGCCCGGTAGCAGGTCTTCTGGTTCGCCCCGTACCCGCGGTTCGCCGGGTGCCGGATGACGGTCAGGCCCAGGCGCTCAGCAATCTCCACCGTCCGGTCCCGGCTGGCGTCATCCACGAGGATGACCTCGTCGATCCCGTCTCGCGGAAGATCCTGGCACGTTCGCGCCAGCGTCTGCTCGGCGTTGTAAGCGGGCATCACGACGATGACCCTACGACCCATGACCGCCCTCCACCGGGCGAGGCGCGACCGCCTCATGCGGCACCGCCGCGAACGCACGCACGCGATGGCGCGTGACGGCAATCGCGACAATGCCCAGCCAGCCGCCCAGCGTGATGCCCGCCGCGATCCAGAAGATCGGGTAGCCGAATTCGAAGACGAGGTGATGCGTCCCCGGGCCCAGCACCACCCCGCGCAGCGCGTGGTCCGCCACCAGAATCGGCACGGGCCGGCCGTTGTCGGTGGCGCGCCACCACCGGCTCCACGTGTCGCTGACGACGAGGAGGCGAGGCCGGGCCGCCGCCGCCTGGATCTCGATCCGGTCGAAGCGGCTGGCCACGACCGCAGCCCGCTCGCCGGGCTCGAGCGGCACCGAGGTCGTCAGGAGCGCCGGATCGATGCCCGGCGGCAGCCGGTTCACCAGGGCCTCGGCTTCCGGGTCGAAGCGCTCCATGAGCGCCAGCCGGCCCGCGCGGTCGGGCACCACCCGGATGGCCGGCACGAAGAACGCCCGGGGCAGCGCGTACCGGTTCTCCTCGACGAGGCGGTGCACCGGTCGGAACCGGCTTGCCAGCGCGGCCAGATCGGTCCCGCCGAGGCGGAGACTGCGCACGGTGAGGGAGCCTCTCGCCAGGAGGTATCGGAGGCGTACGCGTGTGGGCTGTAGCGGGCGAGAAAGGCGCCAGCTCGCCTGGTACTCGTGTGCCGTGAAGCCATGCCCCGGCACCGTCCAGCTTCGCGCGACCGCTCCCCGCCCGTGGGCGGGTCGAGGCTCGAACGGGTGGTCCCAGGCCCACTCGGCGCTTTCGATCCCCGCCCGGACCGTCAGGCTGGTCGCTCGGCCTTCCCCCTCGAGGGTGATCGTCGCGACCGGCATCCCGTTCGGGACCTGCCGCGCGTCCCCCATGGCGGAGACCAGCGTGACGGCGGACACCGTGCCCGGCGTATCGACGGGTAATGCCTTCTCCGGCACGTCGGCCGAGACGTCGAGGCTCGAGTACTTGGTGAGCGCCGTTCGGTGCTTCCCCCCCAGGACGTACTTGACGTTCAGCAGGTCGACGATGCGCGGGTTCTTGTCCGTCAGGAAGAAGAGATCCTGCACGTTCGGGGGCAGGAGCCGGTCCTCGTCATTGTAGACCGCCCACCCGTTCTGGTAGAGCTGATAAGTCGGAATGGTCATGGTGCCGCTCATGCCGAGACGGAACGGCGACGCGTCGCGCTGGAGGAACGCGACGACGTCGGCGTTCTGCGTCAGGCGCTCGTCCGGCGATCGGGGGTCCGCCCTCTCGATCGTGAAGCCCCAGAAGAGCAAGTCGACCACGGCAAGCGTCACGGCGAGGCCACCAACGACTCGACGCGACCCGGAGTGTGCCGCCACGCTCAGCACGCCCAGGGTGGCCGCCAGCAGCAGCGCGAGGATCGTCAGGTCGGTCACCAGGTAGAGCGCCTGGTGGGCGCGGGTCGAGTCGTCGAGCATGAAAAAGGTCGCCGACAGGGCGCCCGTCGCGAGGAGGGCGACGGCCCCCAGCACCCACCGGAGGGTCCCCACCGCGCGCGTGACGGCTCGCAGCCCCGCGGGCCCCGGAGACCCGCCCAGCACGTCGGCACCGTAGCCCGCCAGCACCGCCGCCGCAAACGCGAGGAGGACTAGGATCCGGGCCGGCACACGATTGGCGCCGTAGCCCGGCACGAGGTCGTACACGAGCCGAAACAAGGGGGTATGACCGCCGAAGGCCAGCACGACGGCCAGGATCCCCAGGGCGGCGTGGAAGTAGACCGGCCGAGCGCGGACCGTCAGGGCCCCCAGGAGCGCCAGCACGAGCGGCAGCACCCCGAGGTACAGGCCCGTCTCCGAGGCATCCACGTCTCCGAGCAGGTCCGGGACGTTCGGCAGCACCAGCTTGGCGAGGAGGTACGGCGGGAGCGACCCCTGGGCCTTCCACTCGAACGGGTAGACCTCGGAGGGCTGCCGCTTCCAGATCTGGAGGTCGAGCACCGGGAGCAGCAAGAGCGCGCCCAGGACGCACGCGAAGACCCCCGCTACGCCGAAGGCCGCCAGGCGCGACGAGATCGCCCGCAGCGCCGGACGGACCCGGCCCGCCTTCGCGGCCGCGTCCACCAGCGCGACCACGAGGGCCAGACCCACGGCGGTCAGCACGTAGACGAACGCCTGGGGATGCCCGCCCATGAAGCTCATCGCCAGCGGAATCCCCGTGAACGCCGCCCAGGCGAGCGAGGGGCCCGCCATCGCCCGCCGCAGGCAGTAGAGGGCGAGCGGGAGCCAGGCGACGGTGGCGACCATGAGCCAGTGCTGGACGTGCGAGACGAGGAAGGCGGACAGCATGAACGTGGCGCCGGAGAGGAACGCCCCCACCCGGCTCACGCCGAGCGAACGGACGTAGAGGACCGTGAAGCCGCCGGCGAGGACATAGTGCGCGATCTGGTACCACACGAGGACGAGGTGCGGGACGTACGCGCGGTGCTCGGCGAGCCCGAAGACGAGCAGGCTCGGCGGGTAGAAGAGGTGGAACAGGGCCTGCGCGTACTGCGGGTGGTGAAGCCCCCCGCCGATCGTGAGGTTTCCGGTGACGACCGTGGGATCCCAGAGAAACGGGACCCCGCGCTTCAGCAGCGCGTAGAAATACCCCTCGATGCCGAGCGAGAGGTCCATCGTGAAGTGCTGCCGATCCCACGGCCGGACGAGCGGCCAGAACTTGATGAGGGCCAATGCCGCCAGGCCCGCCGCCGTCCCGAGCGCGAACAGCCACCTCCGCGGCCGGGCGGCGCCGCCGGGAAGCGCGTCGTCATTGCGCACGGATGCGTCGTTCGCGGCCATGAGCCGGCGCGCCGGCGCTACGCTCTCATCTGGCGAGCGTCCCGCCGCGGCCCGCCCTCGAGCCCTCGGGGCCTCCCGCGCGGCGGAAGAGGACGGTCCCGAGTCGCTCGAAGACCGGCGCGTAGACCCCGCTGTCCCGAAGCCGTCGCACCTCGGCCGCCTCCGGGGGCTCGTCCGTCAGGAGCACGTAGTCGGCGCTGAGGGGAGCCTCGGTGTCGTCGCACCAGAGGCCTGCCGGATCGCTCCCGTCGCGGATCTCGACATGCTCCCACACGCACTCGAACTCGCGGGAGGGGACGAGATGGGTCATGTAGACGCGCGACGCCGAGACCCGACTCCCCGGCGGCACCATCTCCATGGCCTGTCGCATGGCGCGTTCCCGCGGTCCCGCCTGGAACTCCGCCCAGTCGAACTCACGGGATATCGGGGAGTACGCGGCCCAGAGGTGAGTCGCCACGGTGAGGCTCGCGAGCAGCCCGCCCACGACCACCGGGCCGACGCGAGCCGGCAGGCGCGGGAAGATGCTGATCCGGAGCTGCCGTACGCCCTCGACGGCCGCCAGCCCGGCCAGGATGGCGGCCCGGTAGGCGTGGTGGTAGGTGAGCGTGCTGGCGCTCGTATGCGCATGCAGGACCAGCTGGCCCACGGGCACGAGGAAGATGAGCCCGCGCCAGGAGACGAGCGGGGTGAAGGCGAACGGCAGGAGTTGGAGCAAGAGGCCGTGCAGGGCGCCCATCTCGGAGAGCCGCTCGACCACCCAGCGTGGCTCGGTCACGAGGCGCAGCAGGGCCGCGCTCGGGGTCGGGCCAAGCCAGCCGTAACCCCGCGTGATGTACGGGTAGGGAAACCCGCCGGCCCAGTACGGCATCAGGACCCAGAGCACCAGGAAGAGGTAGGCCCCCGCGATCGCGATGGTGGCGATCCCCAGCCAGACACGCCGGCGCTCCAGCGCGGCGTACACGCCCACGGTCGCGGCCAGGAGCGCCGCGTCTTCCCGGGAGAGCAGCAGCCCGCCGAGGGCGACCCAGTACCAGAGGGTTCGCTCCCGCAGCAGGCACCAGACGGCCCAGGGGAGAAAGAGGATCAGAAAGGGTGAGGAGCTGAAGTGGTTGTAGAGGCTCAGGGTCGGCAGGGGGCTCAGGAGGAAGGCGCCTCCGATCAGGCACGCCCACCGCGTGCTCTGGAGGCGCAATCGCGCGATGGCGAACAGCAGCGCGGCGGCCCCGGCATGGGCGGCGATCTGAACCCACGCGAAGAGGGTGTTGCTGGGCATGAGCACCCAGAGAGGGATCACCAGGAAGATGAGCGGATTGAAATGGTCGGCGGCGAAGTAATGGGTGAGGGTGCCGGAATAGGGATTCCGAAAGAGCGGGAGCTCCCCCTGGACGGCGTGCTTCATCAGCACGTGCCACATGCCGAGATCGGTGTCGACCAGGATCGGCATGAACGCGCGGTTTCCCGCCCAGGCCATCCAGCCGAACGTGAGCGCGAACGCCAGGAGCAGAAGGACGAACGCGGCGGTCGGTGGATCCGGGCGCGAGCGCGGGAGCACAGAAGAACGATTCACAGCCCAGCGAATGGCAAGGCCCCTGCATGCCACGAGATCATCGCCGCCCAATTCTACCATCGGGGCGCGATCGCGGCAGGAATCGCGCCGATGCCCGGATGACGCGACCGCGGTCCGCACATCCGTGGCGGGTGAGAGGCGCGAGGGCGCCCTTTGCTATAATGCATGGGTGCACGCGACCGACTCCATGCGCCTCTCCGTGGTGATCCCCGTCTACAACGAGCGCTCGACGCTGCCGGAGATCCTGGAGCGCGTCCAGGCCGTCGCGATCCCCAAGGAGATCCTGGTCATCGACGATGGCTCCACGGATGGCACGCGCGAGTATCTCCGCGCCCTCGAGACCGAGCTCCTGGAGGCCCAGCAGGCCGGTGCGTCCGACGAGAAGAACCGGATTCGCATCTTCTACCAGGCGCGGAACCGGGGGAAGGGCGCGGCGGTCCGGCGGGGCTTCGCCGAAGTCACGGGCGACATCGTCCTGATCCAGGACGCGGACCTCGAGTACGATCCCCGCGAGTACCCGAAGCTCATCGGGCCCATCCTCGAGGGAAAAGCCGACGCGGTGTACGGCTCCCGGTTCACGGGCTCGCCGCGGCGCGTGCTGTTCTTCTGGCACCACGTGGCGAACAAGTTCCTCACGCTCGTCTCCAACGCGGTGACGAACCTGAACCTCACGGACATGGAGACGGGGTACAAGGCGGTGCGCGCCGACTTCGTCAAGGGGGTCGTGATCCGCTCGAACCGCTTCGGCATCGAGCCCGAGCTGACGGCGAAGCTGGCGAAGATGCGCGCGCGGATCTACGAGGTGCCGGTCTCCTATGCGGGCCGCGGCTACTGGGAGGGCAAGAAGATCCGCTGGACCGACGGCGTCGCCGCCCTCTGGACGATCCTGAAGTACGGGATCCTGGACGACGGGGACAACGCCGACCCGGGGTACCAGACGCTGGTGCGGCTCAGCCGGGCGGAACGGTACAACCGGTGGCTCTTCCGCCAGCTCGCCCCGCATCTGGGCGCGCGGGTCCTCGAGATCGGCGCGGGCATCGGCACCCTAACGCGCTACCTCGTGGGCCGGGAGCTCGTGGTCGCCACCGACGTGAACCCGCGGTACCTGCGGATGCTCG
>CAZDYT010000156.1:2521-8025 GCA_964509395.1 uncultured bacterium | reverse complement strand
ATCCTCGGCGGGGCCCTGTACGAGGGGCTGGCAACCGACCCCGGGGACGCTGAGGCAAAGCTCGCCGACGGACGGATTCGCGTCCGGCCTTGCCACGACCACGGCTGCATTGGCTCGCTCGCCGGCATCTACACCGCTTCCATGCCGGTTTTCGTGGTCGAGAACCGCGAGGGCGGCAACCGCGGCTTCTGTAACCTCTTCGAGGGGCCGTCCCCTGCGCGGCTCAACTACGGCGTGTACAACGAGGATGTCCACCGGAGCCTCCTGTTCATCCGGGACGTGATCGGGCCGACCCTGGGCGAAGCGGTCCGCTCGGCGGGCGGCCTTGCCCTCCGGTCGATCATGCGGCGGGCCCTCCACATGGGGGACGAGCTGCACAGCCGCAACACGGCCGCCACGCTCCTCTTCGGC
Source organism: uncultured bacterium (assembly GCA_964509395.1). Classification (GTDB taxonomy): domain Bacteria; phylum Methylomirabilota; class Methylomirabilia; order Rokubacteriales; family DASRDR01; genus CAZDYT01. Next base: position 7,614 of record CAZDYT010000156.1, on the reverse strand, counting down.
CGCGAGCTCTTCCCCGCCCTGCTCGGCCTCGCCAAGAGCCGGCCGGGGCCGGTCTCGCAGCTCCTCGACTACCTCGGCAACGACTACGTCTTCCTGCGGCTGTCGATGGCCGCCTCGAAGGTGACCGCCGACGCGGCCCACGGCGTCGAGGGCTCGAGCGTGGTCACCGCGATGGCCTTCAACTGCCGGGACTTCGGCATCCGCGTGAGCGGCCTCGGCGACACCTGGTTCTGCGCGCCGCTGCCCCGGGTCCAGGCGAAGCTCTTTCCGGGCTACACCGAGGACGACATCCAGTTCATGGGCGGCGAGAGCGTCATCGCCGAGACGGTGGGCCTCGGCGGGTTCGCCCAGGCGGCGGCCTTCGCCCTCCAGGACTACCAGGGTGGGTCACCGGAGCAGATGGTCGAGACGAACCGGGCGATGTACGCCATCACGCTCGCCGAGCATGCCGAGTTCAAGATCCCGTACCTGGGGTTCCGCGGGACGCCGACGGGGATCGAGATCCACAAGGTCGTCGACACCGGCGTCCTTCCCGCCATGGACATCGGCGTGGCGGGGAGGAATGGCGGCCAGATCGGGGCTGGCGTCCTTCGGGCCCCGCTCGCCTGCTTCACCGCGGCTGCGGAGGCCTACGCACGGCGCTACCGCCTGGCGGAGGCGGCCGCTCGGCGCGACGCACGAAAGTGAGGGGTGAACGATGCTGAGCCCGCAGGCGCTGTTCGATCCCCGGACCTATGCCAGCACCCGGCGTCCCGCGCTGGAGGCGGAGACGCCGCCGCCGGACGCGTACACCTCGGAGGCGTTCTACCGGCGCGAGGTCGAGCGCATCTTCATGAAGGAGTGGAACTTCATGGGCCGCGCCGACCTGGTTCCCAGCCCCGGTGACTACTTCGCCGTCGACCTGGTGGGGGTCCCGATCATCGTCGTCCGCGACCAGCGGGGCGTGGTACATGCATTCGCCAACACCTGCCGGCACCGCGGCACGTTGCTGATCGAGGGCGAGGGGAACTGCAAGGCCTTCAAGTGCCCCTACCACAGCTGGGTATACGGCCTCGACGGCTCGCTCCTGGGCACCCCCGAGATGCAGAAGACCGCGAACTTCGACCCGTCGCGGTACGGCCTGATCCCGATCAAGCTCGAGACGTGGGGCGGCTTCCTGTTCGTGAACTTCGACCCGCAGAGCCGGCCCCTCCGCGAGCACCTCGGCGATCTGTCCGAGAAGTGCGCGTCCTACGGCCTGGAGGACTTCGCCTGCACCCGGCGGAGGACGTGGGAGCTCGCCTGCAACTGGAAGCTCTTTGTCGAGAACGCCATGGAAGAGTACCACATCGGTACAGTGCACCGGCAGACGATCCAGAAGAACACGCCGCTAGAGACCCACGCCCCCGAGAAGCCCAACGGGCAGTACGCGGTCCTCTACTCGAAGCACGAGGGGACGATGGCCCTGCTTAAAGGGGACACCGGGTTCCCCCGCATCGAGACGCTCCGCGAGAGGCCGGCGGAGGGCACGTACTTCATCATGGTCTACCCGTGCACCATGTTCGCCTTTACCACCGACTGCGCCTGGTACCTCGAGCTGCGGCCGCAGGGCCCGCACCGGACGACCCTGATCCACGGCGCCTGCTTCCCGAAGACGAGCGTCGCCCGCCCCGACTTCGCCGAGGTCGTTACCCGGTATTACAAGCGGTGGGACACGACCGCCCAGGAGGACGTCCGGGCCTCGGAGTGGCAGCAGAAGGGTCTCGCCTCGCCGCTCTCCGCCCGTGGCCGGTTCTCCTACCGGGAGGTCCTGGTCCACGAGATCGACAACTGGATCCTGGATCGCGTGCTTGGACCTGCCTAATTTCAAAACGTGCCTACCTCGGCTGAGCCGGCCGCGTGCGGGCGTTCGGGCGGGATCTTCGGGCGGCGATCCGTGAGATGATCTGAGCAGCGAACCCTCGAGAGGAGAGCGTCCGATGGAGATGCGCGGTCACGAGCGGCTCGGCTTCTCGCTGGCGGAGTACCGGCGGCGGTACGACGTGGTCACGGACGGCATGCGGCGACTCGGGATCGACGCGCTCCTCGTGCGGAGCCCGGAGAACATCTGCTACCTGACCGGCTACGAGACGCCGGGCTACTACAAGTACCACGCGCTCATCCTCTCGGCGGACGACCCGGTTCTCGTCCTCCGTCGCTTCGAAGAGCCGAACGCGTGGGAGTTCTCGTGGCTCGCCCGCACGGCGCCGATCGACGACCACCAGCACCCGGCCCAGGTGACGGCCCAGACTCTCGAGCGCATGGGCCTGGCCGACAAGCGGCTGGGCGTCGAGAAGGCGGGCTGGTACTTCTCGGTGGAGGAGTACGAGCTGCTCCGGTCGGCTCTGCCGAAGGCGACGCTGGTGGATGCCACCGGCGTCACCTGGAAGGCCCGCGTCGTGAAGTCCGAGGAGGAGGTCGCCATGATGCGGCGGGCGGCGCGGATCGCCGACCGGGCGACCCAGGCGGGCATCGAGGCCGTGGCGGTCGGCCGCACCGAGGACGCGGTGGCGGCGGAGGTGCACCGGGTGGCGATCGAGGAGGGGAGCGAGTACATGGGCCTGCCGCCCTTCGTGCTCTCGGGCGAGCGGACGTGCCTGCCGCACGGGACGTGGCGGGGCCGGCGCATCCAGGCCGGGGACCACGTCTACTTCGAGGTCTCGGCGGCCAAGTTCCGGTACTCGGCGGCGATCATGCGGTGCGTATCGCTGGGCGAGCCGAGCCCCCGGGTGCGGGCGATGGCCGACGCGGTCATCGACGGGCTCGAGGCGGCGATGTCCGCGATCAAGCCGGGCGTCTCTTGCGAGACGGTCGATGCCGCGTGCCGGGGGGTCATCGAGCGGGCGGGCTTCGGCCAGTACTTCACCCACCGGACCGGCTATTCCATCGGGGTGAACTTTCCACCCGACTGGGGCGAGGGCGAGATCCTCAGCCTTCGGCGCGGCGAGCCGACGCCGCTCGAGCGGAACATGACCTTCCACATGGTGCCCCTCTGCCTCGTCTACCGCGAACTGGGCGTGGGGTTCAGCGCGACGGTCCGGGTGACCGAGACCGGCTGCGAGGAGCTGACCAGTCTGCCGCGGAAGCTGGTCGTGAAATAGAGCGGCGAGCCGTGTACGGCTGGCGGGCGATCATCGGCGTCATCGACCTCGCGACCAGCACGACGATCCTCCACGAGTACTACCGGGTGGTGCCGGCGGGCGTCGTGCCGATCAGCGCCCGTCTCGTCCTGCCCGGCGGCGAGGCCACCGAGGCGGCGCTGGTGGCGATGACGGAGTCGCCGGGGCTGGAGGCCGCGGCCGAGCAGCTCGCCTGGGCCCGGCCCCGGGTCATCACGTTCGCCTGCACGACGGGGAGCCTCATCAAGGGCCCCGGCTGGGACAAGGCGCTGCGCGACCGGATCGAGGCGCGCACCGGGATCGCGGCGACCACGACCTCCACGGCGGTCCTCGGCGCGTTCGAGGCGCTGGGCGTGCGGCGCCTCGGCATCGCGACGCCGTACCTCGAGGAGCTCAACCGCCGGGCGCAGGCATTCTTCGAGGCGCTCGGCTACGAGGTCCGAGCGATCCGGGGGCTGGGGATCCGGAACGACCGGGAGATCGGCGCCCAGTCGCCGGAGACCGCCTACCGCCTGGCCCGCGAGGTGGACGGGCCGGATGTCGAGTGCCTCTTCGTGAACTGCACGAACTTCCCGACCCTGCCCATGATTGCCGCGCTGGAGGCGGACACCGGCAAGCCCGTGGTGACCAGCAACCAGGCGACGATCTGGGACAGTCTCGGCCGGGCCGGGATCCGCGAGTCGCTCCGCGGAGGCGGGCGGCTCCTGGAGGAGGCCTGACGCGGAGACTCCGCCGTCCGGCGGCGCGCGTCGGCGCCGACCTCGGGCGGCTCCGGCGCGACGTCGAGGCGCTGGCGGCCATCGGGCGCGCGGCGGGCGGCGGCGTGACGCGGCCGGCCTTCTCGCCCGCTCACCGGCGGGCGACGCGCTGGCTCGTCGCCCGCATGCGGGCGGCCGGGCTCCGGCCGCGCGTCGACCCGGCCGGCAACGTCGTCGGGCGCCTCGGACCGCCCGGGCCCTGTGTCATGACCGGCTCCCACATCGACACCGTGCCTGACGGCGGGCCCCTGGACGGCGCTCTCGGCGTCCTGGCCGGGCTGGAGTGCGCCCGGGCGCTCGCCCCGCTGGCCGGGCGGCTGTCCCGGGCGCTCGAGGTGGTCGCCTTCAGCGACGAGGAGGGCCGGTACCTCGACTGCCTGGGGTCCCGAGCGCTGACCGGGCAGCTCACGTGGCGCGAGATCCGACGAGCCCGGGACCCGGCCGGGCGCCCCCTGACCGAGGCGCTGCGGGCGGCGGGGCCCGACCCCCGGCGGGTCCTGGCCGCCGCCCGGCCCGCTGGCGATGTCGTGGCCTACGTCGAGCTCCACATCGAGCAGGGGCCGGTCCTCGAGCGCCGGGGCATCCCGATCGGTGTGGTCGAGGCGATCGTCGGCATCGCCCAGACGGACCTCCGCTTCGTGGGACGCGCCGACCACGCCGGGACGACGCCGATGCACGTCCGGCGGGACGCTTTCCTCGGCGCGGCCGAGTTTGCCGTGCGCGCGCGCGAGCGGCTCGCCGCCCTCGGCACCCGCCATACCCGGCTGACCTTCGGGGTGGTCGACGCGCGACCCCAGGTGCCGAACGTCGTGCCGTTCGAGACACGGCTCCGCCAGGAGCTGCGCGAGGTCGACGGGCCGACGCTCGACCGCTTCCTCGGCGAAACCCGCCGGCTGGCGGCAACCGTCGCCCGGCGGCGCCGGCTCCGCCTGATCCGCGAGGAGGTCTTCCGTCATCCGCCGGTCCGTCTGTCCCCATCGCTCCAGCGCCTGATTCGCGACGTCTGCCGGGACCGTGGCCTCCCGGCCCTCCGGATGCCTTCTGGGGCCGGGCACGACGCCCAGATCCTGGCCGCCGTCACCGACGCGGGGATGATCTTCGTGCCCAGCCGGGGCGGCCGCAGCCACCGGCCCGACGAGGCGACGTCGTGGCCGGCGATCGGGCGGGGGGTGCAGGTGCTCTTGCAGACGCTCCTCCG
>CAZDYT010000156.1:0-2511 GCA_964509395.1 uncultured bacterium | reverse complement strand
GGATGACGTCCGGACCCGCGGTCGATCTGGGGCGCCGGCATCGTGCGGACGCGCGCCGCGGCGAGCTCGATGGCGAGCGGGATGCCGTCGAGTCGCTGGCAGACCTGCACGGCCGGCGTCCCTTGACACGCCCCCCATCGGGACGCTAGTCGTAGGGCGGTCAGGCGGCAACTCAGTGGCGCGGCGGTGGACTACGTGGCGCTGGCCCGCGCGGTCGGCGGCGTCCTCGCCCTCGACGTGGGTCGAGGTCGTCCAGGCCCGCTACGACGAGACGGACATCTGATGAAGGGCCGCATCGGGTCGCTCGCCCGCGGGCTCCGGATGCTCGAGCCGCTCCACTGCACGGCGGTCGGCAAGGCGATCCTCGCCTTCCTGCCGGAGGCCGAGCGCGAGACCTTCGTGGTGCAGCGCGTTCCCGGCCGCCTGAAGCGGCTCATCCCCCTTGGTGAAGACTTGCGGGGCCCGCGTCTCGGCCGAGGTGGCCGGGGGCGGAAACGGGCAATCGGCCGGAAGAGGAGGCTCACGATGAAATGGCTCGGAGGCGTGATCAGCGCGACCCTGCTCGCCGTGGCGCCCGCCGCGGCGGCGCAAAGCTTCATCCCCAACACCTTCCCGCCGCTCAAGGCCGGGAAGCCCTACGCCGGCGTAACCATCACCGTGCCCTCGCAGAAGGGCTGGGCATCCTTCGCTCCGGCCGTCGAGCAGACGCCGAAGTTCGAGGAGCTGACCGGGATCAAGGTGAAGTACGACATGATCCCGGGCAGCGAGATCCCGTCCAAGCAGCTCCTGGAGGTGTCCCAGAAGACCGGCGCCTACGACGTCCTCCAGCAGCACGGCATCTCGTTCGGCGCCTTCTTCCGCTACCTCCGCCCGATGGACGACCGCATCAAGGAGGTGTGGGGCAGCGTCGAGAAGTTCGAGGAATACTTCTTCCCGGCCGAGCAGGGCGTCAAGGGGAAGGACGGCAAGCACTACTGGATCCCGTTCCACGCCAACGTCGAGATCGGCTATTACCGGAAGGCGCTCTTCGAGGACCCGAAGGAGAAGGCGGCCTTCAAGGCGAAGTACGGCTACGAGCTGGCGCTGCCGGCCACGATCAAGCAGGTCGAGGACATCGCGACGTTCTTCACCCGGCCGGGCGCGAACCAGTACGGCTTCACCGCGAACTGGGGCGGTGGCCAGGGCTTCGGCGCCTTCCTCCACTACTACTACGCCGCCGGCCACGAACAGCTCGACGGGCAGCTCCGGCCGACGATGAAGGCCGGCAAGGGCCGGGAGGACGCGGTCCGCATCGCGCGGTGGATGCAGGACGCGATCTACAAGGCGAAGTTCGTGAACCCGGACTCGGCGAAGTTCCAGACCGGGCAGGTGTCGGACTACTTCCTCTCCGGGGCCTCGTCTATGGCCTTCGGCTGGCTCTCCGACTACTGGCAGTTCATGCAGAAGCCGGAGAACATCAAGCAGGTCGGACCGGTCGGGGCCTTCCAGTTCCCGTCCTTCACCCCCGGCGTGAACGGTGGCTACGCCTCGTGGTGGGTCATGGGCATCCCCCAGGACGCGAAGCACCCGGACGCCGCCTGGGAGTACATCAAGTGGGTGCTGAACCGGAGCCCGCAGATCGAGATGGCGGCCGGCCAGCTCCCGCCGAGCCGGCAACTCGCCCAGGAGACGGCGGTGAAGCCGGGCGGCGTGAACCCGCCGGCGCTCTACGAAGCCTTCCGGCAGGCGAAGCTGGTGATCCAGGTGCCCGAGATGTCCCAGCAGCCGCGGACGAGGGGCATCGAGCTGTACACGGCGATGATCGCCAACCAGCTCCCCCCCGAGGAGTTCGTCAGCGGCTACGTCGCGGAGATCGAGCGAACGCTCGAGCGGGCCGGCTACTATAAGAAGCCATGAACGTCGCGGCGCTGGGGGCTCGCAACCGCCTCGTCATCGGAGCGATGCTCGCCCTGCCCTTCGCCTACCTCTTGGTCCTCTACGCCTATCCCATCGCGAGCGTCGTGTGGATGAGCCTCCGGCAGATCGAGCCGGTCTACGGGACCGACGACTTCGTGGGGCTCGAGAACTTCCGCGAGATCTTCGCCGGTGCCGGGTGGCCGACCATCCTCCGCACGTTTGTCTACACCGCGGTCTGCGTCGCGGCCAGCTTCGTCCTGGGGCTGGCCTACGCCCTCCTCACCGTCGCCGTCGAGGAGGCGTTCTCCCGCCGGGCGGCGACGCTCCTCCGCGCCATCGTCGTGATGCCGATGATCTTCATCCCGGCGGCAGCCGGCGTCATGTGGTTCTTCGCCTACACCGAGCACTACGGCTGGGTGAACCACCTGCTCGCGGCCCTCGGCCTGCCCACTTACCCCTGGCTCGTCTCCCGTGGTGCCTTCTGGCTCGTGATGGTGACCGACGTCTGGGGCTGGACCCCGTTCATGTACCTGATCCTGCTGGCCGGCCTCCAGACCCTCCCGCGCGAGCCGCTGGCGGCGGCGCGGGTGGACGGCTGCGGGGCGCTCCAGCCGT
>CAZDYT010000155.1:0-8029 GCA_964509395.1 uncultured bacterium | reverse complement strand
GGCGGGGCTGGAGCCTTCTCCGACACGGCCGCGTCACCGTTCGGCGGATACCCCTCGTTCTCGATCACGGACGCCGTCACCGTCACCCATGCCGGGGCGGGCCAGATCACCAGCTTCAACATCCTGAGCAGCGTTGTTCCTGAACCGGCAAGCCTACTCCTCTTGGGGAGCGGCCTGGTGGGACTGGCCCTGTACGGCCGGAGGCGCCTGAAGTAAGGCGTAGCTTCGCGAGAATCCCAGAGGGCCGGCGGGTCGCGCCGGCCCTCTTGTTTTTTCCGGGGCACCGGACCCCCGCAGCGCTCCTCTCATTTGAGATTGCAGTAGTAGTATTTTCCTATATGAAACTTGCATTTACTTGCTTCTTTTCGCTTGACCGGACCTGCCCGTGCTGCTACCTTCTGCTCCGGACGATGCGGAGTCTCCTTTCCCGATAAAGGCAAACTCGCCGCGAGGCGGGGACGCAAAGCCGCGGGTCAGGCACGAACCGCCTGACAGCCGAGCTGCCGAAGGAAGGGAGCGCGCTTCACGCGTTGCTCTGAGGGCTAGGGAGCCTCCGCCCAAAGGAGGTTTCCTATGCGTCGAAAGGGTAGCGCCGTCCTGCTCCCGTTTCCGGCGGTTCTCCTCGCCGGGCTCAGGCCATCCCGACCATTCGGCCTCGGCCGATCGCTGCGTTCGGCATGCCTAGCGCTCGTGGCGATGCTGCTGGCGCAAGCACCTCTGCCGGTCAGCGGGGGGCCTATTGAGAACCTCCTGCCAGGGCAGTGGTACGAGGTACCCAACTCCCGCCTGAGCGCCGTCCTTCCCAGCCCCATCCCGAACGGATGGACTGGACCCGACGCCATCATGAGCGCGTGGAACAGTGGGGCGTACGACACCGCGCGAGACCGCCTCTATGTCCTGGGGGGCGGCCACGCGGACTACGCGGGCAACGAGGTCTATCAGTTCGACCTCGGCACGCTCGCGTGGTCTCGCCTGACCGACCCCAGCCCCTCGTGGGCTGTGCCCCAATTCACGCAACCCTCGTCCGACGTCTACGCCGACGGCAAGCCGGCCTCCGTGCACACGTACGGGGCGGTCCAGTACCTCCCGAATCGAGACGCGCTGTGGGTCATGGGGGGGAGCCGCTGGCATGATGGCAATCCGTCCAATCTGGGCTGGCACCTGAATCTCCAGACCCTTCAGTGGCTGCAGGCTCCCGCCCTCCCCCCGAACCTCGGCTACACCAGCGCCTACGACCTCACCAAGGGCCTCGTCATTATCCGGGGAGTCACGCAGACTTACAGCTACAACCCCCTCACCCTGGCCCTCGCCGCTATTTCAGCGGACGACGGCGCCGTCACCGGCGGAACCTATGACGGCTACGCGGCGGCGATTCACGACGCGCGCCGGGAGTTTGTGGTCATCGGCTTGGGGAAGCTGATCGTCTTCAATCTGAACGCGCCGGCGACCGCACAAGCCCAACTCGTCCCGATGAGCGGGGACACTGCCATTCTTGGCGCCTACGCGCCAGGCCTCGACTACGATGCAGCGCGACAGGTGCTCGTCGCGTGGCAGGGCGGCGGGGACGTCTATGAGATCGACCTCGCCGCTCGGGTCATCCGCAAGGTCCCTTCCGCGGGGGGCGCGGTCCCGACCCCCCAACAACCCAACGGCACGTGGGGCCGCTGGCGCTACGTCCCCTCGCGACAGGTGTTCATCGGCGTGAACGGCATCGATCAAAACGTCTTCATCTACAGGCCGGACCCGCCGCCGGCCCCAACGGCTCTGACGGCCCCGCCGCCCGGCCAGATCGCGATCCCGACCCGGACCTGGGTGGCGCGACCGCTGCCCGGCATCGGCCAGGGTCCGGCCCCCACTGGCAGCAAGCACATGCGCCTCGTGCACAATCCGGTCAACGGCCGGCTCTATCTCCTCGGCGGCGACTACTCGGGCCTCGAGGGCTACGACTCCGGGCGCAACGAGGTCTACTCCTACTCGGTCGCGGTTGATACGTGGGCGCTCGAATACCCCTATTGCGGCCCACCCGGCTCAGTCCAGCCCAGCCATCCCGACGAGGTCGGCTGGGCGTGGGACTCCACGCGGAATATTTTCTGGATGACGCCCGGCTACATGTCCGCGGCTGTCGACGACCCGTGCCCACAGAACCTCGTGCTCAACAAGATCATGACGTTCGATCCAGCGAGCCGGACGTGGGCGGCACCGAATCGGACGGCCAACGGGTTCGGAGCCATCAAGTTCGCGGTGTACGACTCCCAGACGGATTCGATCATTCGGTTCACGACAAACGGCTCCGGCCCGGTCGCGCAGCACTACGACATCGCCACGGATACCTACCACGAATACGTGTTCGGGTTGGATCCGTACGACGAGGTCATGCGGCAGGCGCTATTCGGCGAGGAGTACTATGCCATCGACGCCCCCGGACGCGTGATCTGGCTGATCGAGCCGGTGCAGGGACGGCTCTATCGCTACTGGATCGACCAGCGCCAGCTGGAGTTCGTCGCCAACACCCCGGTGACCAACCCGGTCCCACCGGGCGGCGCCGATGACTACTGGCCGTGGGATAGCGCCATGCCGATCTGGGATTCGGTCAACCGAGTCCTCCTCTGGCCCCGGATCCGGGATTTCTCGACGGCGAACATCACGCTCTACATCTTCCACCCGGACACGGGACAGTGGGAGCAAGACGCCATGGTGCAGCCGAACGGGCTGCCCGTCCGGGGGAACACGGCCGTCTTCGACCCGGATCAGAACGTCTTGATGGTGCTGGGCGGGACGTATCCGGCCAACCCCTACCTCTTCCTGTATCGCTACGGTGACGGCTCTGGGACGGCTCCGCCACCGCCGCCACCGGCTCCCGCTCCGACCCTCGCTCTCACGGCGACACCATCGTCGGTCGCGTACAACGCGTCGGCGACTCTGACATGGTCCTCCACGAACGCTACCACGTGCACCGCGTCGGGGGTCTGGTCCGGCTCGAAGCCCGTGTCCGGAAGCCAAAGCACGGGACCGCTCACCTCGACGAGCACGTACATCCTTACCTGCAACGGCTCCGGTGGCAGCGTCACGAAATCCGCCACGGTGACGGTCGGAGCGGCACCCACCCCGACCGGGACCAGCAGCACGTCCGGATCTTCCGTAACCGGAACGGGATCACAGGCCTCTTCAAGCACCCAGCTCGCCGTCTCCGACAGAGTTCAAACCACGGCAAAGATCCGGGTCCTGAGCGCGCTCAAGTCAGGCGCCGCGCTCGGCACTCAGCCACCCGGAGCGCTGGGAACGATCGTGGGCGGCCCAAGCCTCTTTAAAGGAATGTGGTGGTGGAAAGTCGATTTCGACAGCGGGGTCGACGGCTGGACCGCAGGTAACTATCTGCAGAAGGCGCCATAACCGCAGCCCGGGTCGCCCCGATCAGAAAGTCGACCGGGGCGACCCGGCCCGGTGCGCTCCGCGGTCAGTCCTCCGCCGGATTCACCAGACCCTTCGGTCCAGGTGCTTCTTGGCCAGCTGCGCAATCCTTAGAACAGAGCTGCGCAAGGTAAAGGCGCTGTAGAGGATGTCTTCGTGGACGAGCGTGAGCCTGGTTTGCCCGCTCCGTCCCAATTCGGATTGGTACGGCTCGCGACCTCGCGTGAACTCCTGCGAGACATAAAGAAAGCAGTTCTGGCGATACCACCATTCCACCTTCTCGTTGTGCCACAGCACGGGCCGGAACGGATCGAGCCTGGCGTAGCCCTTCTGGGAGAACAGAGAGGACCAATAGGCGGGCCACTGCTCGTTTAGATGCCCCGTGCCCCCCTGATGCGGAGCCGCAGCGGAAAAGAAGATCACCGGTGCCAGCCTCACCAGCGAAGCCACGAAGCCCGCGGCGGAAGTCGGCGGCAAGATGTTCCGCGACCTCCAGCGACACGCACAGATCGAACGTCTCCGCGTGCGAGAAGGGCTCGCGCAGATCCACCGCGAGAAACCGCTCACGTGGAATCATGAGCGACTCGACGTCGACATGGTTGCCGTCCAGTCCGAGGAGCCGTTCCACGCCGTACTCGCGGAATACTGACAGCCAGGTGCCCAGTCCACAGCCCACGTCGACGACGCTCGAGGGACGCACGAACTCCATGACGAGCGGCACGACCTCTCGCGCCGACGCCAAGGATCCCTCGGCCTGCCATTCAAAGAAGCTCTTCGTGTAGACGGTGCCTGGGGACTCGGCCACAGCGACCCCTAGCTTGCCCCGTTCAATACGGCCTCGCTCCGAGAGTCCTGACGGCAGATGGGCCAGTCGACGCCTGGCAAGCCGCCAGGCCAGTCCCAGCAGAATAGCCGCCAGTCGTTTCCTTCCGCGGCAAGCGCTCCCACGTAACCGGGGCCCGGCGAGAGATTCTGCACGGTCCAGCCTGAGGTTTCCCCGGGCTCGCCCGGCCTCATGCCCAGGAAGCCTACCCCGCGCGCCTTTAGATACGCCTCGTTGCGGGTCCAACAGGCAAGAAACGCCTCCGTGTACATCTCCGCAGGGAGCTGACGGAGCATGGCAACTTCTCGTGACGAGAAGAATCGCTCTGCGACACCCAGGCCGCCGACGACCCCGCGGAGACGCTCGACATCGACGCCGATCTCGCGGCCCCGACTCACCGCGTACAGCGCAAGCCCCGGAGCGTGTGAAATGCTGAAGCGGAGCCCATTGCGGCCGCCTTCCCCCTCCACGCCCGGCTTTCCATACGGGGTGTGCTCGAACCGAATCTCACCGGGTCCAACGCCCAGATAGCGACCCAGAACCGACTTGAGCACGGCCCGCGCCACGATGTAGCGCTCACGGTCCCTCGGAAACCAAAAGCGCTCCCCGCGCTCCAGCTCCGCCAGCGACAGCACCCGCGAGAGGCGACGCACGTGGGACGACGGGACGTCGAGGGCAGCCCGCCAGACGTGAGCGGCTGAGCGGTCGCATGTCAGGCTTTCAGGGGGGCGCAGCCACGGGGCGACGACCGGTTGCACTCCTGGACCTCGTGCAAGCAGACCCGCAAGCGCTCAGCCACGATGTCGACATGCTTGGTGATGCACGTCAGGTGGTCGCCCGGCACCGAGAGTACCTTCACCTCGGCAGCCACCCTGCCCCAGCCCAGCGTCGGGTCGCTGGATCGGCTCGCCGGACCCTCCATCGAAGCAATGACGGTAACGCGACCGGGATACGTCCTCGGAATGTAGTTGGCCACGATGCGATCGTACGTGTCGATCATATGCAGTTGGCGCCGGCCAACGTTCTGAGTCGCCGAGTTCGCGTCGCTTTGGAAGGCGGCAGGGGTCGGACGCGATCTGGGACCGACTTTGCGGAGTACGTACGAAATCTGCTGGTGGAGGTCCAGTTGCGACAGCTCTCCCAGGCGAGCGACCCGGTATCGCCAGCCCAGGAACGCGGCGCGTCGCTCGGCGGGACCGAGGCCACGAAGGCGCGAGACTCCTTCCACCAGTGCGCGGAGGACATGCCACCGCGGATCTGCGGCGGACTTGTCAATCACGACCAAGAGGGAAACCGTCCGGCCCCGCGCCCGAAGCCGCTGTGCCATCTCGAAGGCAATCAACCCCGCGTTCGAAAAGCCGCCTAGCAGGTACGGGCCGTCCGGTTGAACTGCGCACAGGGTCTCGAGGTGAGCTTCCGCCATCGCCTCGATCGTGGGCGGCACCGGGTCCCCATTGCTCCCGTGCGCCGAGAGCGTGTAGAAGGGTTGCTCCGGGTGGAGCCGCGCCGCAAGATTACGGCAGTAGAACCCGCCGCCGTTATAGTCTCCGTTGAGCAGAACGAACGGCAGCCTGGACCCGCCGGATCGGATCTTTATCAGAGAGGGCCCCAGGACGGCCGCGTCTCGACGAGCCAAGAGCTCGCGCGCCAGCAGCTCCACGGTGGGCGCGGTGGACAAAGCCGAGGGCGGAACCGTGAAGCCGCAGGCCCGCTCGACTTCGTCCACCATGCGCGCGGCCAGCAGCGAGTAGCCCCCCAGGTCGAAGAAGTCATCTCTGACGCCGATCGGGCGCACGCCGAACAGCTCCTCCCATATCTGCGTCAGCTGAAGTTCCAGCGGATCCAGAGGCGGGACGTAAGCGCTCGTGGTCCTGAAGGAGCCGCGAGCCTCGTCGGGCCCGAGAAGACCCACTTGCTCGGCTAGTTTCCCGCGCTGCCACTTGCCCGTCGGGCCCGTCGGGATCGACGGAACGATCAGCACCTGACGGGGCACCTTGAACTCTGCGAGCCGCCTGGCGGCGAATTCCCGAATTGTCCATTCAGATGCGACAGCGCCCTCGCGCAACACCACGGCCGCAGCCACATCCTCACCGAGGCTGACATGGGGAACCGGAAAGGCGACTGCCTGCGCGATCGCAGGGTGCTCCATCAGCACCTCTTCCACCTCCCGTGGCGAGATCTTCTCTCCACCACGGTTGATGATCTCCTTGAGTCGTCCCGTGATGAACAGGAAGCCTTCGGCATCCAGATACCCCTGATCACCCGTCTTCAGCCACCCATCGATGAACGCACGTGCGTTGGCCACCGCGTCACTCTCGTACCCGCGGATCACATTCGGCCCGCGAATCACGATCTCGCCCACTTGCCCCGACGGCAGCTTGTTGCCCCGCTCGTCGATGATCGCGAGCTCAGGGCCAGCGGCGACGCCAACCGATCCGACCTTTCGCTCGCGCGGCGGCAGCGGGTTGCTCGTGATCTGCATGGCCGCCTCAGTCATGCCGTACGATTCAGCCACGGGTGCGCCGAACACCTGTTCCAACTCTGCCCGCACTCGTGGTGGCAAGGCAGAAGAGGACGAGCGAATAACCCTGAGCTGACAGCGCGCGATGGTCTCCCTGTGAAGTGGCACTCGCGCGAGGATCGCCTGATGAACTGTTGGCACCGCCGTGTACCAGGTCGGGCGAAGTTCTTCCAGCCACGCGAAGAATTTGGTCGCATCGAAGCGCGGTGGGCACGCCACACTCCCGCCAGCCAGCAGAGAAGCCAGCGTGACCATGAGACCGTGCAGGTGAAACAGCGCCGCCAGATTCAGGCATCGGTCCGTCTCGCCCAGAGAAAGCGCGTTCACGGTATTCCGAGCCGAGATGCAGAGGTTCGCATGGGTCAGCGGAACGATCTTCGGCCGCGACGTCGTGCCCGACGTATGTATGACGAGCGCCAAGTCGTCGGGCTGCGCCACCCTCCCACAAGGGCGACCCGCGCATCGGTCTCCAGTCAGGCGGAAGACCCCTGCCTCGGCGCCCTCCACGGGTGTCAACTCGATGACCGGGATATCCCGCACCCGAGCCACTTCCCTCGCAGGCGAGTCCGTTCCCGAGCAGGTAATGACCGCGCGCGCTTTCAAGTCCGAGAGATAAAAGTCGAATTCACCGGCGCGGTACGCATGGTTGAGCGGCGCGCTGACGGCCCCGGCAGCCACTGCGAAACACGTGACCGCCATCTCGGGGCCGCTCGGCAGCACGATTGCGACACGGTCCTCGCGGCCCAGACCCATGTCGCTCAGCGTGCGAAGGACTACCTGGACCTGACGGTACAGACCCGCGTAGCTCAACGAGGCGCGGCCAGGCGCAGTGACGGCCACGGCGTCAGGCGTCCGTTCGACTCTGACCGCGAAGAGCCGATCGATGCAAACGGGTTCTGCGACGTCGGCCATACTCAAGGCCTCAGCATTGCAAATCGAGGCGGCGAGATCCTTCATCGAAAATCCCTCGCGTTCACCTGATGCTTGTCCAGCAAGCCGTGCAAAGTGGGGCGACTCACTTCCAGCGCCTGGGCGGCCTTGCTGATGTTGCCTCGGTTTCGGCTCATGGCTTCAACCAGCGCCTCGCGTTCCGCCCGCTCTCGCGCCTTCCGGAGCGACGCCGCCGGTGAGTCCTCGGTCGGCGGTGCAAGGTCGAGGTCGACGGGCCTGATGAGCCGACCGGTCGCCATGATCACGGCCCGGCTGACCTTGTTTTCCAGCTCGCGGATGTTTCCGGGCCACGGGTAGCCCATCAGGGCTCGCAGGGCCTCGGCGCT
>CAZDYT010000154.1:2413-8086 GCA_964509395.1 uncultured bacterium | reverse complement strand
AGGACGAGCCACCCGAGGGCGGCGGTCGCCGCGAGCGCCGCGATGAGCAAAGCTGCCGGCGATGAGGAGCCCCCACCCTGGCGTTCGGTCGTTCGCATGAACGGAAAGTCACCGCGACGCGACTGGCGAGCGCGCAGCGCCAGCGTGACACGGCCGGCGTCGAGCGTCTTTGGGTCAATCAGGCGCTGGCTCGGCCTGGGCCGTTTCGGCATTGAAGCGAGCGACGGCGTCTCGCTGGGCTCGTCCTTCCTGACAAGCGCGGCGGTGCCGTTACTTGAGGCCCGTCGCGCCGCTGACGGCCTCCAGCATGGCTGCCGCGACGCGGCACCCAACGGCGTCGGCCGTCATCAGCGGGGCTGAACACGCCAGCCCCAGACCGAACAGGACTTCCCGCGCCCCATGCACGTAGGGAACGCGGAAATGGGGTGGCTGCTGGGACCATCAGCCCGGGGGTGTCCTCGCCCACATCGGTCGCCTCGACGCCCGCCCGGTCAGCAGCGTCACGGCGATCATCACGCTCAGCACGATGTAACCCATCACCCTGTCCTCCTCTTCGCTCCGAGCACGCTTACGAACGAGACCATGTAGGATACCCCTGGTCGCGTGCGGACGCGAAATCTTTTTTCGTGTCCTCGAGAGTGGACCTGGGGCAAGATCCTACGGTTCAACAAGCCCGACGGACGAGGATGAAGCCCAACGCGGCCCACGTGTCGGGCGGACGGCGACGGCGATCCGCTCGGCGACGCTCGGGTACACCCACCCCCTTGCGAGTGGTGCGCCGCCCCGCAACCCGCCGATCCCAGATCACTTCCACGAGCCCCTGTTGCTCAAAGTGCTGCTTCAAGAACTCGTAAACCTTCGTGTTTCCGCGCTGAACGACGGCAAGGTAGGGGACTCTAGCGCTCCGTATGATGAGCAACGCCAGTCACCCGCACGGGCATGCCAAGCATCAGCTCCCCGGCCTCTTATCCGATGCCACTTCCGGCGACGCGAACTATCTCCGTAGAGATTGTGCGTCCCCGTGCGGACGGCTGGATGATGCCCGCATTCGGGTTACCTGCCTGTCCGAGGCGGCGGGCGTTCCCTCCCCGATCCGCCGACCCGCAGAACGGGTGGTACGGCTGCTGATGAGCGTTAGGGCTTTGCGGAGATCACCTGGGGCACCAGGATGAAGGTCGCGTTCTCCCACACCGACGGCGGCGTGCATCGGCGTTCCCCTCGCCGGCGCTCGAAGCCCACACGCTGGCAGACGGATCGCCGCTCCATCACGCGCCGGTCCCAGATGACCCGCACGTCCGGCTTCCCCTGGAACTGCTCCTCGAGGCGCCGGCAGACCTCTCGCTCGCCTCGGCGCACGACCGCGAAGTACCGAGGTGCCGGCCCCCGTCGGGCCTCCCGGCCAGCCGCAGTGCGCCCCCCGAGCCGGC
Source organism: uncultured bacterium (assembly GCA_964509395.1). GTDB lineage: Bacteria > Methylomirabilota > Methylomirabilia > Rokubacteriales > DASRDR01 > CAZDYT01. Next base: position 6,659 of record CAZDYT010000154.1, on the reverse strand, counting down.
CCTGGGCACGCACACGGGCCAGAAACCGCGCCATGAACGGATAGTGGCCATCTCGTTCCTGGAGCGCCCGCAGAGCGAGCGCCGTCAAGCCGGGGTCAAGGCTGAAATGGCGGCTGTTGTACGGGTTCATCCTCTGCCTCCCCTGCCCGCACGCCTGCACCCGAACACCCGACCCACTCCCCTCCGCGGGCAGGGCCCTCTTGTATCAGGAATCCCGTGGGCGATCTATTGGACTTTCGTACTAGTCCGGAAGGCCCCCTGACAGGGCCTGAATCGCGAGTTGCAGCCGAGTGGAAAGACCGAGCTTCTGGAAAAACATTCGGGAGGTGCGCTTCGCTTCCCTCCCATCGGAACCCGGAAGTCGTGGGTGCCGACAGTTGGTCACGATTGCGGCTACTTCGGAGAGTAAGTGTCGTAGGCGCGGCCACCGTAAGCGAGCAGAACGCCCAAGGCGGTCCATGTAGCCGGCGGTGGGCCGCGGCGCTCACCCAGGCGGCGTTCGGCTGTACCCGGCTGCCTGGTGGTCCGCCGGTCTGCGATGCGGCGGTCCCAAATCACCTGCACGTCCGGATCGCCTGCAAAGTGTTCCTGAAGCGTCCCAAAGACATCCGTGTGCGCTCGATGCACGACGAACAGGTGGGGGGTTGGGTCGCGCGCCCGATCACGCGGTAGCCAGCGGGCGGGCGGCCCTGAGTCTGCGCTCCATTCGCTCATGTTCCCGCCAGATCGCCGCGGGCAGCCGATCGGCGAACTTTTCGAAGAAGGCGCGCTGCTCCTCAAGCCCCTCGAGCCACCCGTTCCGTTCATAGCGGAGCACCGGCTCCACTGCGCCCCGGGAGGTCGCGAGGCCCTTGAGGTCAATGGCGTCCAGGGTCGGGAGTCAGCCGATCGGCGATTCGACGGCCCGGGCCGTGCCTCGGATCCGCTCGCTACGGCTTGCCTAGCGGCAGGGTCCTCGTCTGCTCAGGAGAGACCTCGGGGACAAGCGCCTGGCGCAGCACGGTTGCCAACGCCCGGAGCTGAACGGGCTTCTCTAGCAAGGTTAGCCCCCACTGGCGGGCGCGAGCCGTATGGAGATCCGCGGTCGCGCCGGTGAGGAGAACCACCCCTACGGTTGGCGCCCTTCGCCGCACCGCCTTGGCCACGTCCCAGCCCGTCACCCCTGGCATCGAGACATCGGTCAACACCAGGTCATAGCGACCGCTCTCAAAGACCGCCAGTCCCTCAACTCCGTTGGCAGCTCCGTCTGCCTCGCAATCCAGGACGGTCAGGAGGTCGCACAAGAACTCCCGAACCCTCGTCTCGTCGTCGATGACAAGCACCCGGGGCCGGCGAACCGTATCCATTCCGCTACCGCGCGCTACCAACCGTACTTCATGATGGCCAGAATGATGCCGATCGAGGTGAGCACCGAAGCGATATACCCGATGACCACGCCGATCAGGTGGCTATCCCCCGAGTCGGGGCGGGCCGGCTCGCGGAACGGCTCAGTGCGGCGCGCTGGCGGCCGCCAGGCGGCGGCATCAAATCGTCGATCCTTCCATGGACCGCCCACGGGCTTGACCTCACAGCCACGTCGGTGGGCAGGAGCAAGAACGATGCCAGATGCCCCAATCGGGTTCCGCGTAGCGCACCTAACGGCCGCCGACTCGCAAGGGTTGCCGGCTGAGGCTGCAAGGAACCCGCCCGGGAGATTACCCACAGCCCACCGGCGCCGCCGCGCACAGGGCAGGTGAGAACTCGGTGAGAATGTCGCAATCAGGACAGAGCCTCGCAAGGTCGGTCGGCAGCACCATGACGTTTCCTCTCTCCGGACCCATCGCTTGGCTGCCATGACCGCACCGCTCCCGCCCGCCGATGAGCACGGTGGCAAGTATCCGCGGAGACCGCGATGACCCCAGGAGTGGTTCGGCTGCAAGAGACTTCCTAGATGAGAGACCCAGCCCTCACAAGTCGTTACTCTCCGTGTCTAAAGGGCGGGGGAAAACGCGGGCTGCGCTGCGTTCAGCGGCGGCGAGGCCCGGGGCAACCTCGTCGGGCACGAACGTTGCTAAGTTCCGTCACGTGGCACGGAAGGTCGACATGCGAAGCGTCATCAGCGGCACCATTCAGGCTGTGGATCACCGTCGGGGCGTCATTCTCTTAGGTGCTCTCCAGCTATCGGTGCCGGAGCGCGTATCCCTCATGGGGCTCACGGTTGGGGACGAAGTCATCGCCGCCTATCAGGAGAAGAATGGGCAGTACTGGCTCACCAGCATCCGGGGGACGTCTCCGATCACGCCGGCGGCGGCATCCTAACCCTGGCGGACAGGCGGATAGCTCACACTGGGAGAGCGCAGCCGTTACGAGGCTGAGGTCGCAGGTTCGATTCCTGCTCCGCCTACCATCTTGTCCCGGGGTCCCCGGCACTCCGCCGGGGATCCCCGGTCACACCGAACGGCCGGACCCCGGCTGCTCGCCCCCCTGAGCCCCGGTCTCTGGTCAACACGATGCACCGAAACCCGCAACCCGTGCACGCGATTGCACACGGCGCGGCCGCACAGGGACTGCGCCGCCACAAAACCGCGCACGACCGCAGCGGGCTGCGTTAGGTGCGGCATCGCTGGCACGAAGCTTGCTCACCGGAAATCCTTGAGCGTCACCGCCGCGATCACCGGCCTGGCCGCGGCGGTCGTTCGCCGCGCCGAGGGATGCCCGACGCGCCGGCTGCCGCGTGGGGGCCGCGTGAAGCCCGTGCCGGTGAGGGAGCGGCCCCCAGCGCGGCCCCAGCTGGACCCGCGATCTCAGCTCGGCGGGCGCCCCCCGGGCGCCGTTGGGGCAGGCGCTTCCGCGCGGGCTCTGAATGCAGGCGGACATGGATGTGAGCAGCAGTGGAACTGACTCTGCGCGGCTCGTGCCGCCGGACCGGACGGTGCCAGTGGTTTGGGAGTGCTTCCGCTGCCTGACGAAGTTCGTGGCGCGCGAAACGCCACCGACCTGCCCCGTGTGCGGATTCCGGGAGACCGCCGCGTGATCTCGTGAAGCACCTCGCGCCCCCCGGCTCCCTGCCCAGCGGCGGAGGGCACGGCCTCCCCCATGCTTTTTGTGTGTGTAGCTTCCCGGCTCGCGCCTCACGTCTCCAGCCGAAACGTCACGTGCTTCGCGGTCGGAGCGGCCCTATGGGACCACCCGGAGCCAAGACAGAGGGTAAGGAGGAAAGATTCTTCCCGGAAACGCCAGTCCTGGTCCTCATTCGCTAACCCGGTCGCGCCTCACCGGTCTCCGCTCCGGTTGAAACGTGACCGCGGCGCGTTTGTGGGTTCGGAAACGCCTCCACCGTCGGGGGCAGCATGTGCTCGCGTTCGAGGGCGAGATCGATGGCTCCACAGCCTGCCAGGCGCTCGAGCGTCTCGCCGGTGCCCCGGCACAGGCCCGCGAGCTCGTGCTCGACCTGTCCGGCGTCACCACCGTCGACCCCTTCGGACTCGAGGTGCTCTCCCGGGGGCTTCGTCACCTAGGCCGTGGACGCCGCATCCGCATCCAGGCGTCGCCGGACCTGCTTCCCGCCCTGGCCGCGCTGACGGAAGGTCTCCTCGCAGAGCGGCTCGCAAGGCCCGTCACGGCGGGCAAGGGCTCCGAGCGCGAGTAGGGCTCACGACGGGCCATTACCGGGTCCTTTCAGCCTCGTGGGCGCAGGATTCTGCAGGGGTCGACCGGATTGAACTGCTCAGACGGCTCGAGACACGGTGGGGCGACCTCGACGGGGGGTGAGCACGCTCGGCGCCTCGCACCGCCGCTGGGTGTTTTCTCGGTGTACTGAGGAGGCAAGCGTTGCCGGAGCTACCCTACACGGTCGAGTACGAGAACCACCTGGGCACCTATCGATGGCGGATCGAGCCAGGGTACCGGCTTTCGCCTCCGATCCGACAACCCCTCAGTCCGACCCTCCGCGTGGTCGCGCTCGGGGGCGGGACTGGCCTTCCCATCCTCTTGCAAGGCCTGAAGGCCACCCTATTTCCCCCGGGATGGTGCTGGACACCAGCTCGGGATCGGGACCGTATCACAGCCATCGTTACCGTCGCGGACGACGGGGGTAGTTCGGGGCGTCTCAGACACGCGTATCAGGTGCTACCCCCGGGAGACATTCGGAATTGCCTCCTCGCCCTCTCAGCGGGTGGGCCCGTCATCACGGACCTCTTCAACTTCCGCTTCGACGGCGAGGGCGCAGTGACCGGGCACAGCCCGGGGAACCTCATCCTGACCGGGC
>CAZDYT010000154.1:0-2403 GCA_964509395.1 uncultured bacterium | reverse complement strand
GCCCAGCGGCTTGTCGACCCTGAGGTTATCGGTCTGCGCCGAGTCTATCTGCTCTTCCTCCGGCGGCGGCTCCCAGCCGAGCTTCCGAAGGGTCTCGAACACGATCTTCTTGAGGGATTCGACCGCGCTCAGCCGGCTCGAGGGGGATTTTCTCGGGGCGGTGGAGCGGGGAGCCGAGATCCTGGCGATTCGGGGACGGATCTTCCCCGCTACTCTCGATCAGGTCACCCTCGTGGCTCAGTTCGCCGATGGAAGTTCCGTGGAAGGGGAGTCCCGCATTGCCGTCGTCCGCCGCCCCATCCGGCGGGTGGCCCTCCAGCCAGAGGGCGCCCGGGCCTTTCCTCAGGCCCGTGAGGCGATTGCGGCAGCGGACCTCATTGTGATCGGTCCCGGGAGTCTCTACACCAGCCTCATCCCGGTCCTCCTGGTTAGGGAGCTGGCCGGGGCCATCGCGGAGTCGCGGGCCCGCGTGGTCCTGGTCATGAACCTAATGACCGAGCCGGGCGAGACCGAGGGCTACGGGGCGTCGGAGCATCTCCTAGCCATTCGCCAGCATGCCCCTCACGTTTCCATCCACCATGTGCTTCTCAACACTAGGCCTATTCCCGGAGAGCTGATCAACCGCTATGCCGCCGAGGGCGCGGTCCCCATTCCCATGGAAACAGAATCCCTGCGGGCCCTGGGCCCCCGGCCCGTGAGCCAGGATCTCCTCGGCATCGGACCCAAAATCCACCATGACCCGGTCAAGCTTGCGCGCGCCGTGCTGGAACTCGCCGCGGAGATCCCGGCTCGAGGCGTTCGGTGACGACCGCCGCACACGGCCCAGAGGCACGACCCTCGCCCTCGTGCAAAGCGCCGCGGCCGCGCGCGCTCGTCATCGACGACCAGGCGGCCATTCGCGACTTGCTGCGCGAGATCCTGGGGCTTCTGGGCTTCGAGGTGGATGGGGCCGCTAGCGGGGCTGAGGGGTTGGCGCTGTTCGAGCAGCGTGCCTACGACCTCGTGACGACCGATCTCATGATGCCAGGTATGACAGGCTGGGAAGTGGTGGAGGCCATCCGGCGCCGTGCGCCGGGGCTCGGCGTCATCATGGTCACCGGCTCCGCGAGCAACCTCGACACGGAGCGCGCCAAGGAGCAAGCCGTGACGCTCCTGCCCAAGCCGTTCCGGCTAGAGGAGTTGAAGGGGGCGGTGGAGCAGGCGCTGAGGATTAGGGTAAGCAAGGAGGCCCCGGTGATCCAGGAGGTGGCTGTCGAGGGCCTCGGGGACTTGCGGGGCGCCATCGACGCGCTTCGCAATGTCGTCGCGAAGTTCGAGGCGATCCTGGGTGCCGTGGAGGTCTTGATTCGCGAGCGCGACGAGCTGCGGGCCCGCTCGGCGGCGCTCGAGCGAGAGCTGCAAGGCCTGCGTGATGCTCGCGACGCACTGGCCCGCGAGCGCCAGTCTGCCATGGCAACGCTCATCCAGCTTCAGACTGAGCACGGGGCGACCGTGCGGGCCCTGGGTGAGGTGCGCGAGCGGTACCAAGCGCTTCTGGAGGACCGCGAACGGACCGCCGATGCGCTTCAGGCCATCGCTCGCCGCCTACGACCAGACTCCGATCCGTCGGTTTGATCTCGGCGGCAAGCCAGACTGCGGCGAGAAGTCGGGCGTCCGCTTCCCCGCGCTTGGCGGCTGTCGCTACAGGCCCAAGGGCGGTGACAGAGTCATCGCGAGCGCGCTTTCATACCAAGCGGAATGGGGCCGGCCGGCTTATCGATGGCACCGGCGGTCGGGGGAAGCCCCCGGCTCCGGCCGAAATAGTCCTCGGCCGGCATCCAGGCTTCGCCGAGCAAGAGCCCCGGCCTCAAGGCCAGCGGCGAGAAGTCCCGGGCGGTGGGATTCCGAAAGCAGGGGACGAAGGTGCAGTCCACGTTACCAAGGCTGACAAGGCCAATCCGCCCCGGCGGCAAGGCGGGGACCCCTGGGGGAGCGTGCACGGCGTTGTTGATGATCTTCGCCTCGAGCCAGCCTCCCGTCGGCACGGAGATGCCGCCACGCGCGTTCTCATACACGGTGTTGTGGACCGCTACGACCTCGCGAAGGAGACCACGTTTACCATAGTCCTCGAGGCCGACTCCCGCCTCCGCGCTGCGGATGACCACATTGTTCCGGACGATCGCTGGGCCGCCCCCTACGACGATCGCTGATGACGTCCGCGAGCCGCTGACGAAGTTTCGTTCAATGACGCTCACCAACTCGGGGATCCGGGCGCCGTAGACCATGATGCCCGGTCCCTTGGTGTCCACAATCACGTTGTCACGGATGATGGCAGTCGAGTTCAGCTTCACCTGCACCCCGTATCCAACCTCACCGTCGCTCGCCTCCACCGCTTGAATGTAGTTCTGCTCGATCAGCAGGTCC
>CAZDYT010000153.1:0-8167 GCA_964509395.1 uncultured bacterium | reverse complement strand
GCCGCGCGGCCGTCGATCTTGAGGACCCGCGCGTGCGCATGCGGACTCCGCACGACGGCCAGGCAGGCCATCTCCGGCAGGCGGATGTCGTCCAGGTAGCGCCCGCGCCCCGTGAGGAAGCGGAGGTCCTCCTTCCGCTTCACGGGCGCGCCGATCAGCCGCCGAGCGGGCTGCGTCATCGCGAGGACTCTACCATGGCGGCGCGGGGCGGCGCGAGAACGGACGCTCCGGTGGCGGCACTCCCGCGGCTCAGCCGTTCGTCATCGGGTCGAACCCCCACGTGAAGAGGGACTCTCCCCCCTCGTTCGTCACGAGGGCGATGTCCTCGAGCCACATGCGGTGACGGTCACCACCGGGGTAGAGCAGGTGCGCCGCCACGACCATTCCCTGCTCGAGGGTCCAATCGTGGTTGGCCTTCCCTTCCTCCGACCACTGCTCCAGATCCATATGGCTCAAGCCGAGCCCGTGGAAGAAGATCACCGCGGATTCCGGTCGCGGCACCCCGAACCGCCGAAACACTCGCCGGCCTGTCGCCTGGAGCCCGCTGATCCGGGCGCCCGGACGCATCGCCCGCTCGATCTCTCGCATCGCCTCCGCGGTCGCGCTCGCAACCCGAGCGGTCAGCCCCTGGGGCTCGCCGGCGACGACCCACGTCTTGCCGCCATCCCAGCAGTACAGGTTCCACGTCCCGTGACAGTCAAACATCACGTGCACCCCGGGCTCGATGACGAAGTCTTCGAATCCCGTTTGCAGGGTGACGACGGGGTCGGTCCCCCTGGGGTTCGCGAAGACCATCGCCCCGGGATCGTGAATGTGTCCCCCGAGATCAATGACGGCCTTGTGGTAGGTGTGATTGAGCTCCTGCCACGTCATGCCCCGGCCCCACGCTCGAACGGTCTGCTCGATGGCCGTCTGGTTCAACCGCGTCGCCTCCCGGAGCAGCCGAACCTCCTCCTCGGTCTTCACCTGCCTGACGAACATCAGCGGCCCGTAGGCATCGACCGCCTCCATCCCGCGGACCGCCAGCGCGCTCGCCAGCCGCGGATCGTCGAACCCGACCCGTCCGCGCAGGAGGCCGAGGTCGCGGAGAGCCGCCGTGCAGCCCTCGATCAGGTTCGCGCTGTACAGGCGGCGGGCCTGCTGGACCCAGCCCACCTCGCGGCCGAACTCCGGGATGAACCAGTCGATCGCCGATGGCTCGACGGGGATGTCCAGCGGGAGCATGACGCCCCCGTACGGACGGATGTCCTCGACCCACGTGGGCTGGTGCAAGAAGTGCGAGAGGTAGTAATCCGCCACCAGCAGAATGGGGTGCTCGGGTTCCCGCCGTGACACGACGAGGGCGACCGGCCGGGGCTCGTCCGCCTTGTGCGCCATGGAATTGAACCCGGTGAGGTAAAAGACGTTGTACATCGACGAGGCGACGAGGCCGTCCAGGCGCCGGGCCTCCAGCGTGCTGACCAAACGGTCGAAGTTGAAAAACCGTCTCGGCAACGGGCTGCGACGAAACGCCGGGAGGGACGTGCCGCCAGCTCCCCGCTCCATGACCGCTCCTCCGCCCGGGGCCTGGGCCCCCGGTTGTTCGGGCCGCCGCCCCAGCGAACGTCCGCCCGAAACCGCTCGCGGCGGCGCTGTGGCCTGGCCGGACTCTATGCCTGCCCCCGAGGGTCGTCAAGTCGACGGTCGGCGCCGCCGTTCGCCCGGTCAGGACGGGAGAAATGGCGGCGCGGCTTGGGGGGAGCGTCCCGGTCCGGCGGGCCATCCACAACGGCTGCGGGATGCAGTAATCTAAGGGCCGGGGCACGAATGAGACGAGCCGATCCGGCGCGATCTGGATCACGGATGCGGGCCGCGCCGACCCGCAGAGTACCGAGCGTCCTGAGTCGACGTAACGAGGAGGGGACTATGCGAACGAAAATCGGGTGGCTGGCCGGCATCCTGGGGGTCCTGACCCTGGCCGTGACGGTCTCGGCCCAGCGTCGAGACGTCGCCTTCACGTACCTCGAGGGACAAGCGGTCACCACGATCGACCCCGCCAAGCACACCGACGAGAGCTCGCTTCACGGGGTGATCAACATGTACGACGCGCTCGTCTACCCCAAGGTGGCCGAGGGGTCGATGGAGCCCGGCCCGCACGTCGCCGAGTCGTGGCAGGTCACCGATGGCGGTCGCGTCTACACCGTCCAGATCCGCCGAGGCATCAAGTTCCACGACGGCAAGGAGCTCGGCGCCGACGACGTGGTCTTCTCGCTGCACCGCATGCTGGCCGTCAAGAAGGGCTTCTCCTGGCTCTGGCAGGGTGTGCTGACGGCCGAACAGGTGCGAGCCACCGGTCCCTACACCGTGCAGTTCGTCCTCAAGCTGCCCTATGCGCCGTTCCTCGGCACCTTCACCCAGCTCTTCATCGTCAACAAGGAGCGGGTGCTGGCCAACAAGAAACCCGGGCCGTACGGCGAAAACGGAGACTACGGCGAAGCCTACCTCTCCCAGAATGAGGCCGGCTCCGGCCCGTACATGCTCGAGTCCTGGGACCACGCCACCACGCTGGTGATGAAGGCGTTCCCGGACTACTGGCGCGGCTGGAAGCCGAAGCAGATCACGCGCGTCACGTACCGAACGATCACCGAGGAAGCCACCATGCGGACGCTGCTCTTGAGTGGGCAGGCCGACATGATCGACCAGTGGCGCACGCCCACCACGTTTGAGCAGCTCGCCAAAGCGCCCGGCGTGGTCGTGGACGAAACCCCGAGCGCCCAGCTCTTCCACGTCGAGATGAACACCCAGCGGCCGCCGCTCACCGACCTGCGCGTGCGCAAAGCCATCGCGTCGGCCTTCGATTACAAGACGGCCATCGAGCAGATCTTCAAGGGCGCCGTGCAGGCCCGGGGCCCCGTGCCGAACCGCGTCTACGGCCACAACGAGACCGTCCAGCCCTACGTGCAGGACGTCGAGCAGGCCAAGCGCGAGCTGGCCGCAGCCGGCATCCGGCCGGGACAGATCACGCTCGACTACTTCTACCCGTCAGGGGGCGAGGTGCAGCGTCAGGTCGGCCTGCTCCTGCAGAGCAACCTGGCGGCGATCGGGATCAAGCTGAACCTGAAGGAGATGCCGTGGGCCCAGATCGTGCAGGCGGCCTCCTCGGCGGAGACCAACCCCGACCTGGCCGCGATCTACGATACGCTGAAGTACCCGCACCCCGACAGCCACACCTACGGCATGTACCACCCCAGCGCGTGGGGCAGTTACCGGACCATCAGCCGATACAAGAGCGACGAGGTCACCCGGCTCCTCGACCAGGCGCGCGCCACCGTGGAGCGTGACCCCCAGCTCAGCCTGTACAAGCGCACCCAGGAGCTCGTCGTCCGGGACTACCCGAGCATCTACGTCGCGAACCCGATGCACCGGATCGCTCACCGGGATTACGTGAAGGGCTACCGCTACGTGGGCCTGCTCGGATACGACGTGGCGTTCTACGACTTCACGATCGAGAAGCCCTGACGGCCCGGGGGGACTGGGCCGGGCCAGTCCCCCCCGCCACGCCGCCGATGCACTACCGGCAGTTCCTGCTCCGCCGCCTCGCCCAGACGGTCCCGACCGTCCTCGGCCTGCTGGTCCTGATCTTCCTCATCTCCCGGGTGATGCCGGGCGACCCGGTGCGCCTGGCGCTCGGCCCCGAAGCCACCCACGAGCAAATCGAGACCTACCGCCGGCAGCTCGGGCTCGACCAGCCCCTGGCGGTCCAGTTCGGCCGCTATGTGGCCGGGCTCGCGCGGGGCGACTTCGGCGAGTCCATCCGCACGTACCGGGACGTCCGGCTCGACCTGCTCGACTTCGTTCCCGCGACGGTCGAGCTGGTCCTGGTGGCCCTGGTCATCGCCGTCGTGATCGGCGTGCCGCTCGGGGTGTTGGCCGCGGTCTACCGAGACACCTGGCCGGACAACCTCGCCCGGCTGGTCGCCTTTCCGGGCGTGTCGCTGCCGCGCTTCTGGGTCGGCATCCTGCTCCAGGTCTGGCTGGCCTATCAGCTCGGCCTCTTCCCCATCGTCGGCCGCGCGTCGCGGGCGCCGCAGGCGATCACCGGGCTCTACCTCCTCGACGCGCTGCTGACCGGCAATGCGGGCGCCTTCCTCGACAGCGCCCGCCACCTCGCGCTCCCCGCGTTCACGCTCGCGCTTCCGACGCTGGCGCAGCTCACCCGACTCACCCGCGCCAGCATGATCGAGGTGTTCCGACGCCCGTTCATGCTGGTGCACCAGGCCTACGGGATGAAGCCCGCGCGGCTGATCATGCGGTACGGGCTGCGGAATGGGCTGACCTCCGTGCTGACGCTCGTCGGCATGACGTACGGCGCGCTGATCGAGAATGCCTTCCTGGTCGAGGTGGTCTTCGGCTGGCCCGGGATCTCGGCCTACGGCGCGGCCGCGGTGATCGCCAAGGACTTCAACGCGGTGGTCGCCGTGACGCTGGTCGTGGGCCTCTCCTTCATGCTGGCCAATCTTCTCGTCGACGTGCTGTACGGCTTCGTCGACCCGAGGGTGCGCCATCACTGAGCTCGCCGCGGTCACCAGGTTCCAGGCCGCCGCGAGGACCGGGCCCCGACCGGCGCGGCGGAAGCTGGGCCGGAGGTTCGTGCGGAACCCGCTCTCGCTGGCCGGCGCGAGCATCGTGCTGGCCCTGGTCGTCTGCGCCGCCGTGCCGCAGCTGGTCGCGCCTTTCCCCGAAGACGCCGGGCCCAGCGTGCACTTCGACCGGACGTTCCAGCCCCCGGGCCCGGCGCACTGGTTCGGCACCGACGACGTCGGACGCGACATCCTGAGCCGCGCCGTGTTCGGTGCCCGCTTCTCGCTCGTGCTCGCCGTCGTCGTGCTGAGCATCGCCCTGGCGGTCGGCATTCCGCTCGGGCTGATCGCCGGCTACTGGAACGGCAGCCTTCTGAGCGCCGTGATCATGCGCGGCACCGACATCTTCCTGTCGGTGCCGCCGCTGGCGCTGGCCCTCGCCGTCGCGGCCGCCTTCCGACCGGATCTGACCAGCGCCATGGTGGCCATCTCCTTCACCTGGTGGCCGTGGTTCACGCGCCTGGTCTACGGGGAGGTCCTCGCCAAGCGAGAGGAGCCGTACGTCGAGGCCGCGCGAGCGCTGGGGCACGGCGACCTCGTCATCTCCTTCAAGCAGATCCTGCCGAACATCCTCTCCCCGATCATCGTCAAGGCGACGCTCGACGTCTCCTTCGTGATCCTGCTGGGGAGCAGCCTCTCCTTTCTGGGAGTCGGCGCCCAGGAGCCCACGCCCGACTGGGGCGCCACGGTCGCGCGGGGACGAACGTTCCTGCCGGACAACTGGTGGCTGTCGACCATGCCGGGCCTGGTGATCTTCGTCGCGGTCATGGGCTTCAATATGCTGGGCGACGGCCTCCGCGACGCCCTGGACGTGTGGGAGTAGGGCCGGGACGGCTCACTCCCCCGCCGGACCGCGGTCGCCGAGGTGGGGAGCGAGCTCCCGGCGCTGGCCCTCGATCTCTGCGGGTCGCTCCGCGTACACGTGGTCGAACATCTCGAGCAGGCTGGCCTCACGCATCCGGACCTCCGCGTGCTCGATCGCCGCCCGGACCTCGGCGTCCACCTCCGCTTCGAGCTGCGTAGAGACGCGCTCGTCCACGATGCCCTTGGTTTCCAGGTAGCGGCGGAAGCGCGGGAGCGGCTCGACGGCCTCCCATTCCTTGACCTCGGCGTCGCTCCGGTACTTCGTCGGGTCGTCCGCCGTCGAGTGCATCGAGAGCCGGTACGTCACGGCCTCGATGAGCGTCGGGCCGTCCCCCTGCCGAGCCCGCGCCACAGCCTCTCGAGTCGCGACGTAGACGGCGAGCAGGTCGTTCCCGTCCACCTGGACGCCGGGAAAGCCGTAGGCGACCCCCTTCTGGGCAATGCTCTTCGCCCCGGTCTGCCGCGCCCGTGGGACCGAGATCGCCCACTGGTTGTTGACGCAGACGAAGACGAGCGGCACCTGGAAGACGCCGGCGAAGTTCAGCGCCTCCTGGCAGTCGCCGTGGGAGCTTGCCCCGTCGCCGAAGTAGCACAGCGTCACGCTGTCCTCCCGCTTGTACCGGGCGGCGTACGCGACGCCGACCGCGTGCGGGACGTGGCTCGCGACCGGGATGGAGACCGGGAGGTCGCGGTGCCCCTCGGGGACCTGCATGCCCTCGGCGAAGCCCGCGTAGAGAAGGATCAGGTTCTCGAGTGGCCAGCCCCGCCAGACGTAGGCCGGCCACTCCCGCCAGACCGGCACCAGCCAGTCGGTGGGGCGGAGCGCGTACACGCTCCCGAGCACCGCCGCCTCGTGGCCCCGTGCAGGGAGGTAGGTGCCGATCCGCCCCTGCCGCTGAAGGTGCAGCATGCGCTCGTCGAACCGGCGCGCCAGGAGGAACGCCCGGTAGAGCCGCCGGAGATCGTCCGGGGGAATCTCCGGCTCGAGCGCGCGGTCCACGCGGCCGTCCGGGTCGAGGATCGACAGGCGGTCGACGACCGGGAGATCGAGCTGCCGTCGCGGCATAGTCCGCTCCCCTTGTGGGCTCCCGACGACCCGCCCCCGCCCGCGGGTCTCCGAAGCGTCAGAGATTGAAGTCCACGCGACGGCCATTCTAGCTCGTGCCCCGACCGGCTCGCAAACCCACGCGCCCGGCCAGCCTGATGCGCCGGGGGTCACCGGCGAGAGATTCGTCGCGGCATTCTCTATCAGGAAGTGACCTGGGCGCCCTTTATCGTTCCTTCTCGCTCCGCGCCGGAGCCTTTCGTCGAATCTACAATCGTGGCCCTTACGGAGTGAACAGACGGACAGGCACGTGGGGCATCATCCGGGTGAAGTCCTCATCGGCGGTGAACACGAGCTTTCGGTTCTGGACGGCAACCGTCGCAATGATCAGGTCCGGGATGCTGATCCCGAGAACGCCCTTCGCGTGGAGGCGATACCGGAACCGGGTGAGGCGCGCCCAAAACCCGTCGCGCTCCGGGGCCAGCGGCAGCGCGTCAAACAACAACCGGAGGCGGCGGAAGTCCCTTGGCGATTGGGCGCCGGGGACGACCTCGGCCTTGACGAGACCGGTGGTGCAGACGACGCGATCGGCGAGAAGATGGTCAAGTACAAGGCTTGCCGGAGCATCCGGGCGGCGGAAGAACTCGATCCAGATCGAACTGTCAACCAGGATCAGACTCATCGGCGCCGCGCGCGCCAGGCGCCGGCGACCCGTTCGCTACGGAGCTCCTTCAGATCCACGTCGAGCCGGACCTTGCCCCGCAGAGCGCGAAGCTGCGCAATCTTGGCAGCGCTCACGAGTTGCTGAAGCGCCATGACGACTGTCATGGTCTTTGTCCGTGCGCCACACGCGCGTTGCGCCGCGGCCAGCAGACCATCCGGAAGATCCAGGGTTGTGCGCATGGAAGGACCCCCGCTTTGTTATTATGCCTATCGATGCATAGATAACATGCCGACCCAGACACGTCAAGCAAGAGGTTGACGTGAAATGACTAGCCTATGCATGAAGCTGCGCGCGAGACGAGGGCAGGCCGCGCGGGTGACGCGGCGGCCGCCGCCCCGTGGCAATCACGAGCGCGGCGATCACGCGATCCACGCCTCCGCGGGGGCTGCCGGGGTTCCGCGTCTCCTGTCCCATCAGGCCCTCCTCGTCCGGGATCCGCCCGTGATTCCCACCGGGCTTCCCGTCCCGCCAATCAGGCGCCAGACACCGTCAGAGGACATTGCAGCACGCGGTTCCTCCTTGGAGTCTCGGAAGGGAGGGACGGCAAGGGAAATGCCGCGGTGAAGAGTAGATGCGTCGGGAGGTTACGACGCAGCACCCGCTCGCGCGCGGGACGCTCCCCGCCCCGGTCACCCGTCAAAAGGGACGGGCGCCCCGAACCCGGGCGCCCGCTCGATGCTTGTCTCGGAGGGACGCATGGCGTATCCTCCAGTCGCCGGACCCAGTTCTTCTCGGGCGACGACATGGCCCACCGGGATCGCATGATGGCGCTTGGCCGATCGATCGGGCTCGTCCCGCTGATCGTGGCGTGGCTGCTGCCAGCGGCGGCCGCGGCCGGCGCGGCCGCCGAGGAAGTGCCGTCCCTGGCCCCGCGCGTGGCCGCCGGCGAGTTGCCGCCCCCCGCGCGCCGACTGC
>CAZDYT010000152.1:0-8171 GCA_964509395.1 uncultured bacterium | reverse complement strand
CGCCGGGCCGGGTCCGGGTGGTCGAGGCGGGTCACCCGCTGCCCGACGAGCGGGGCCGTGCCGCCGCGGAGGAACTTCGCGGTCTCGTCAGGGGCCTCGGCCCGGAGGACCTCGTCTTCTGTCTGGGGTCCGGAGGCGGCTCGGCGCTGGCCCCCCTCCCGGTCCAGGGCGTGAGCCTCGCCGAGAAAGAGGCGGTGACGCGCTTGCTGCTGGAAGCCGGCGCGACCATCAACGAGCTGAATACGGTGCGAAAGCATCTCTCGGACCTCAAGGGCGGCCAGCTCGCCCGCGAGGCCGCGCCGGCGTCGGTCGTCGGGCTGCTCCTCTCCGATGTCATCGGCAACCCGCTCGACGTCATCGCCTCGGGGCCGACCGCTCCCGACCCCACGACGTTCGCGGACGCCCTGGCGGTGCTGGATCAGTTCGGCCTGCGCGGCCGGGTCCCCGCGGCGCCGCGCGCCCACCTCGAGGCGGGCGCGCGCGGAGAGCGGCCCGACACGCCAAAGCCCGATGACCCGGTCTTCGCCCGGGTGACGAACCTGGTCGTCGGCAACAACGGGCTCGTGGCCGAGGCCGCGGTCTACGCCGCCCGGCGGCTCGGGTATGCGCCCCTGCTCTTGACCCGGTGCCTCCAGGGAGAGGCCCGGGAGGCCGCCCGAGTGTTCGCGGCGGTGCTTCAGGAAGCCGCGCAGACCGGCCAGCCGGTGAGCCGGCCGGGGTGCCTGATCGCGGCGGGGGAGACGACGGTCACCGTGCGCGGCCCCGGCAAGGGCGGGCGATGCCAGGAGTTCTGCCTGGCGCTCGTCCCTGTCGTCGCGGCGCTTCCCGGGGTGGTCGTGCTGGCGGCCGGGACCGACGGGGCCGACGGCCCCACCGACGCGGCCGGCGCCTTCGTGGACGAGACGACGCTCGCCCGCGCGCGGGGGGCGGCGGTGGACCACCGCGCCGCGCTTGCCGCGAACGACGCGTACTCGTTCTTTTCGGCCCTCGGCGACCTCATCGTGACCGGCCCCACCGGAACGAACCTCATGGATCTCTATATCGGGCTCCTCGGCAACCCCTAGCTCGACCGCAGGGGGGCTTCGGCCCCCTCCGACGGCCCTCCGGGCCAAGCTCGGCCGTTCGGATCGTTCATCTCGGTCGTGACGCGCTCGGCTTGCGCCTCGCGGCCGTCCCGACCCGAGGCCAGCCGGCGAACGGACCAGGCCTGCCTCCCCCCCGAGGAGCACTGACACGCGACCCGAGAACGCTTCCCGAGAGGAGTCGGGCGGGTCGCGGCGTGGCCACGAGAACCGTTGCGCAGACAGACCTCGCTCGACTCCGCCTGGGGGTCGCGGCGCCGCTTCAGCGTCTTGCCCGAGTGCTCATCCCGTGGGCGCCCAGGTGCTTGCCCTTTATCCATCGCCCGCTTGGCGCGCTTTCCCACCACGTTATCCACAGGGCGCTCACCGAAGATGTGGACAGCCATCGGCAGGACGTCGCGACGCGTGACAAAGGCCCGCGTGTTTGACCCTGTGGGACCCATTCGGTATCCTAGGTGCGCGATGTCGGCGATGAACCTGCTCGAATTGACTCCGGAGGAGATCGTGGCCCTCGCCGAGCGATGGGGCGAGCCCGCCTACCGCGGCCGCCAGCTTGCCGCCTGGATCTACCAGAAGGGCGTTCGCGACTTCGCAGCCATGTCGAACCTCCCCAAGGCGCTCCGCGCCCGGCTCGAGGCCGAGGCCGTGGTCGGGGCACCGGAGATGGCCGAGCAGCTCGTCTCCCGCGACGGAAGCCGGAAGCTCGTGCTCCGTCTCGCCGACGGCCGCACGATCCACGCGGTCCTCATGCCGGAGGAATCGCGGCTGACGCTCTGCGTCTCGACGCAGGTCGGCTGCGGGTTCGCCTGCGCGTTCTGCTACACGGGGACCATGGGACTCGTGCGGAACCTGACGGCGGGGGAGATCGTCGGTCAGGTCTTCGCCGCCCGGACCACGCTGCCTCCCGGGCAGCGGATCACGCACGTCGTCTTCATGGGCATGGGAGAGCCGCTCGCCAACCACGGCGCCACCCTGAAGGCCTTGCGGATCCTGGTCGCGTCCGACGGGTTCGGCTTCTCGCCGCGGCGGATCACGGTGTCCACCGTGGGGCTGGTGCAGGGGATTGAGCGGCTCGCGAGGGAGAACCCGCGGGTGAACCTGGCCATCTCGCTCCACGCCGCCACCGACGACGTCCGGAGTCGGCTCATGCCGGTGAACCGCGGCTGGAGCCTGAATGACCTGCTGGCGGCGTGCCGGCGGTTTCCGCTGCCCGTGCGCCAGCGGATGACCTTCGAGTACGTCCTCCTGGACGGAGTCAACGACAGCCTGGAGGACGCGCGCCGGCTCGCCCGGCGGCTCGCCGGGATCCGCGCCAAGGTGAACCTGATCCCGTTCAACACCTGGGAGGGCTCCGGCTTCCGCCGCCCGCCGCTCGAGCGCATTGCCGCGTTTCAGCGGGTGCTCCTCGACGCGGGGCTGACGGCGACGGCCCGATGGTCGAAGGGCGAGGACGTGGGCGCGGCGTGCGGGCAACTCCGCACGGCCGAGCGGCGGCTGCGGCCCGAGCCTCTCGGCGAGCCCGATGGGGCGGCGGTGGAGAGGCCCCGCCCGGGAGGCGCCGCGCTGGCGTTGGTCGATAGTGCTTGACAGTGCGCTGGCGCCCGCGCCCGGGACGGCCGAGCCGTCGTCTGGTCCCGTCACGGTCGCGTTCGCGACGCTCGGCTGCAAGCTCAACCAGTACGACACGACCGAGCTGCAGGCACTCCTCGAGGCCCGGGGCTTCCGGACAGTCTCCTTCGAGGAGCCCGCCCAGCTCTACGTCATCAACACGTGCACGGTCACGGCCCGCGCCGACTACTCCGGCCGGCAGACGATCCGCCGTGCCATCGCCCGGAACCCGGACGCCGTCGTGGTGGTGACCGGCTGCTACGCCCAGACGAACCCCGAGGCGATCGGGGCGATCCCAGGCGTCGACCTCGTCCTCGGCACACAGGACAAGTACGGCCTGCCGGAGCTCCTGTCGGGGCTCCGCAAGCGCGTGCAGCCTCTCGTCCGGGTGAGCGACGTCTCGCAGACGCGCGCCCGGCCTCCCCTCCCCCCGATCCCCCTCCGGAAGTTCGCCCCGGGCTACACGCGGGCCTTCGTCAAGGTCCAGGACGGCTGCCAGCACCGCTGCACGTTCTGCATCGTGCCGTTCGCGCGCGGCGGGAGCCGAAGCCAGCCACTGGGCGTCGTCCTGGCGCAGGTCGAGGAGCTGGTCGCTGCGGGGTACGCGGAGGTGGTCCTGACCGGCGTGGACCTGGGCCACTACGGGTGGGACCTCATCCCGCGCCTGAGCCTCGCGAAGCTCGTCCGCCGCCTGCTGGAGGTCCCCGGGCTCGCGCGGCTCCGGCTCTCGTCGATCCTCCCGGCCTACTTCACCCCGGAGCTCATCGAGACGGTCGTCGGGGAGCCGCGCGTCTGCCGCCACCTCCATATCCCCCTTCAGGCCGGCTCCGACCGCGTCCTCCGCGCGATGCGGCGCCCGTACAACGTCCGGATCTACCGCGCGCTGATCGAGCGGCTCGCCGCCTCCATGCCCGATCTCGGGCTCGGCACGGACGTGATCACCGGCTTTCCCGGGGAGAGCGCCGGGGAGTTCGACGAGACCGAGGCCGTCCTCGAGTCCCTCCCGTTCACGTACCTGCACGTCTTCTCCTACTCCGATCGGCGGGGGACCGAGGCGGCGCGCCACCCGACGCTGCGCGTCGGACCCGAGGAGATCCGGCGTCGCACGGCGCGGCTCCGGCGGCTGGGGGCGGCGAAGAACCTCGCGTTCCGCCGGGCCCATGTGGGCCGGGTTGTCGAGGTGCTCGTCCTCGAGCGCCGCCACCGCACGGGCGCGCTGGCCGGCCTCACCGACAACTACCTGGAGGCGGCGTTTGAGGGTCCCGACGCGCTGATGCGCGGTTTCGCGCGGGTCCGCGTGGTTGGGCCCGGCGGTGTGGAGCTCCGAGGCGAGCTGGTCACGGGGGGCGCTGGCGCGCACCGCACCCCGGTCACGCATGGCTGAGCCCCGAGTCGGCATCGTTGGGGGCAGCGGCCTCTACACCCTGGAGGGCCTGGCGGAGGCCCGCTGGGTGAGGGTCCGGACGCCGTTCGGCGACCCTTCGGACGCCTACCACGTCGGGCGGCTGGGTGACCGCGAGGTCGTCTTCCTCCCGCGGCACGGCCGTGGCCATCGCCTCATGCCGAGCGAGGTGAACTTCCGGGCCAACGTGTACGGCCTGAAGGCCCTCGGCGTCGAGTGGGTCATCTCCATCAGCGCGGTCGGGAGCATGCGGGAAGACATCGCGCCGCTCGACCTCGTGGTGCCCGATCAGTTCTACGACCACACCAGGCGGCGCGTCTCGTCCTTCTTCGGGGACGGCATCGTCGCGCACGTCGGCATGGCGGAACCGGTCTGCGCCGACCTCGCGGCCCGCCTCTACGCGGCCGCGGTCGCGGCCGGAGCGCGGGTCCACCGCGGGGGGACGTACCTCTGCATCGAGGGGCCGCAGTTTTCGTCGCGGGCGGAGTCGCGGATCTACCGGGGCTGGGGCGTGGACGTCATCGGGATGACGAACATGCCCGAGGCGAAGCTCGCCCGCGAGGCGGAGCTCTGCTACGCGACCCTCGCCCTGGCGACGGACTACGACGTGTGGCACGAGAGCGAGGCGGCCGTGTCGGTCGAGGCCGTGGTCGCGAACCTCCTGAAGAACGTCGCCACGGCCAAGGAGGTCCTCCGCCGTCTCGTGCCGGCCGTCTCTGGCCCGCGGAGCTGCCCGTGCCCGACGCTGCTCCAGCACGCGGTCATCACCGCGCCGTCCGCGTTCCCCCGAGCGACCCGGAAGCGGCTCGACCTGCTCCTCGGCAAATACTTCCCGGCGGCCTCTCGCCGGACCTCCGCCCCGAAGGCGACGGTGCGGACCGCGAAGGGAGCGAGGCGCCGTGGCTGAGCTCCTGGTCGTGGGATCGGTCGCGCTCGACTCGGTCCGGACCCCCTTCGGCAAGGCGGACGACGTCCTCGGCGGTTCCGCCACCTTCTTCTCGTTCGCGGCTTCGTTCTTCACGCGGGTGCGTCTCGTGGCGGTGGTCGGCGCCGACTTTCCCCGGGCCCACCTGGACGTCCTGGCCCGGCGCGGGATCGACCTCACGGGCCTCCAGCTCTCGGACGGCTCCACCTTCCGCTGGGCGGGGGAGTACGGCTACGACCTGAACGAGGCGAAGACCCTCGAGACCCGGCTCGGGGTCTTCGCGGACTTTCGCCCGACGCTCCCGGAGAGCCACCGGAGGACCCCGTTCCTCTTCCTGGCGAACATCGACCCCGAGCTCCAGCTCGACGTCCTGCGCAAGGTCGAGCGGCCCCACCTGGTCGTGCTGGACACCATGAACTTCTGGATCCAGGGGAAGCGGCAAGCCCTCCGCCGCGTGCTGGCCGAGGTCGATGTCCTGATGCTCAACGACGCCGAGGCCCGGATGCTCGCCGAGGAGCCGAACCTCATCAAGGCGGCCCGGACGATCCTGGGCTACGGGCCGCGCATCGTCGTCATCAAGCGCGGCGAGTACGGCGCGCTCATGGTGAACGAAGGCCGGTTCTTCTTCGTGCCGGCGTTCCCGCTCGACTCGGTCTTCGACCCGACCGGCGCGGGCGACAGCTTCGCCGGCGGCTTCATGGGAACCCTGGCCCGCGCCGGGGTTGTGGACGAAGCGTCGCTGCGGCGTGCTATCGTGTACGGGAGCGTGATGGCGTCGTTTACCGTCGAGGATTTCTCCCTCAGCCGGCTGATCCGGTTGACGCAGCACGAGATCGAGGCCCGCTACCGGACGTTCCTGGAGATGATGCGGTTTGAGCACTGAGCCCCGGTTCGCATCGCTGGCCCCCGAGATCCAGGCCAAATACACCCGGCTCCGCGAGGTCCTGCAGGACCTCGGAAGCGTGGTCGTGGCCTTCTCGGGCGGGGTGGACTCCACCTTCCTCGGCTGGGCGGCGCGCGACGCCCTGGGCGATCGCGCCCTCCTGGTGACGGCCGACTCCGAGAGCTACGCCGAAGGAGAGCTGGAGGAGGCCCGCCGCCTCGCGGTGCTGATCGGCCTGCGCCACCGGGTCATCCGGACCCGCGAGGTCGAGAACCCGGCGTACGCGGCGAATCCTCCGAACCGCTGCTTCTTCTGCAAGGAGGAGCTGTTCACGCAGCTCGGGCCGGTCGCCGCGGCCGAGGGGTTTCGGCACCTGGTCTACGGCGCGACCGTGGACGACCTCGGGGATCACCGGCCCGGCATGGTGTCCGCACGCCAGCGCGGGGTGAAGGCCCCGCTGATCGAAGCCGGTCTCGGGAAGGCAGAGATCCGGGCGCTCTCCCGAGCCGCCGGGCTCCCGAGCTGGGACAAGCCCGCGATGGCGTGCCTGTCCTCGCGCTTCCCGTACGGGACGCCGATCACCCCCGAGAAGCTTCGCCAGGTGGACCGGGCGGAGACGTTCGTGCGGAGCCTCGGCTTCCGGGAGTTCCGCGTGCGCCACCATGGCCAGCTCGCACGGCTCGAGATCGCCAAGGTCGAGATGGGCCGGCTCTGGGAGGAGGGGCGGGCCGAGGTGATCGCCACCCACCTGCGGGAGCTCGGCTTCCTCCACGTGACCGTCGATCTCCAGGGCTTCCGCTCGGGGAGCCTCAACGAGGCGCTCCTCGGGCTTCGCGGGAGGCGCGCAGCCGCCAATGTCACCCCAGGGGGGGAGAGAGAGTAGAACCCGTGGATTCGGATCGGCTCCGTGCGCTGCTCGCGGCCGTGCAGGCGGGGGAGATCTCCCCGGACGAGGCCCTCCAGCGGTTGCGCCGCCTCCCCTTCGAGAACCTCGGGTTCGCCCGGCTCGACACGCACCGCGCCATCCGCGCCGGCGCCCCGGAGGCCGTCTACTGCGAGGGGAAGCGCCCGGCGGAAATCGTTCGGATCCTCAGCCGCCTCATCCAGGATCACCGCAACGTCCTCGCCACGCGCGCGAGCCCGGCCATCCGCGACGCGGCCTGCGCCGCCGGCGTTCCGGTCGCCTACCACGAGGTGCCGCGATTGCTCGTCGCCAACCCCGAGCCGGTCGGGAGCGTCGGGTTGATCGCGGTCGTGAGCGCGGGGACGTCGGACCAGCCCGTGGCGGAGGAGGTGGCGGTGACCGCCGAGGTGCGTGGCAACCGGGTCGAGCGGATCTACGACGCGGGGGTCGCGGGCCTCCATCGGCTCCTCGAGCAGCACCCGCTCCTGCTCGAAGCGAACGCCATCGTCGTCGTCGCGGGGATGGAAGGGGCGCTGCCGAGCGTCGTCGGGGGCCTCGTGGACCGCCCGGTGATCGCCGTGCCGACGAGCGTCGGCTACGGCGTCTCCCTGGGAGGGTTTGCCGCGCTTCTCGCGATGCTGGCCTCGTGCGTGCCCGGGGTGGCGGTGGTGAACATCGACAACGGCTTCGGCGCGGCCTGCCTCGCTGACCGGATCAACAAGCTCGCCGTCAAGATCCGATAGCGCCGTGCCTCCTCCCGCCGGCGGCCCCGCCGAGCGATGGCTCCCGCGGCTTCTGCCCGCGCTGGTCGCCGTCGCGACGTTCGTGGCGTTCCTACCGAGCCTCAGGAACCAGTTCATCACCTGGGACGACGACGTCATGTTCCTCCAGAATCCCCACTACCGGGGCCTGGGCTGGACCGAGCTCCAGTGGATGTGGACGACGTTTCGTCCGGGGTCATACCGCCCGCTGGCGTGGATGAGCTACGGCGCCGACTACCTCGCGTGGGGCCTGAATCCGTTCGGCTACCACCTGAGCAACCTGCTCGGCCACACGCTGGCGGCCGTCCTCGTCTACGCCCTCGGCCTGCGCCTCGGGCGGTTGGCGTCGGCCGGCGCCGGGGGGGGCACGGCCGGGATCCACCTCGGGGCCGCGGTGGCGGCGCTCGTCTTTGCGCTGCACCCGCTGCGCACCGAGGTGGTCGCGGCGGTGAGCGCCCGGGGGGACATCCTCTCCGCCGTGTTCGCGCTGCTGACCGTCCTGAGCTACCTCGAAGCCGCCGGGGCGCCCGTGGGCTCGGGCCGGCGCCGCGGGTGGCTGGGGGCCGCCGTCGTGTGGTTCGCCTGCTCGGTGCTCTCGAAGTCGAC
>CAZDYT010000151.1:0-8189 GCA_964509395.1 uncultured bacterium | reverse complement strand
CCACCCGCTCGGGCTGGACGGTGTCCCCGTAGGGCGCGTCCAGCGCGTGGACGCGGATTCCGAACGCCTTGCAGATCTCGCCCCAGCGCTCGCCGAACTTCCCGCAGCGGACCACGATCGCCTCGTCGCCGGGCGAGAGGAGGTTCGCGACCGCCGCCTCCATGGCGCCCGTCCCCGAGGCGGCGAGGATGATGACCTCGCCGCTGGTCCCGAAGAGCTCGGCGAGGCCGGCGCGCACGCGGGCGAAGAGCGCCTCGAACTCGGGCGTCCGGTGGTGGAGGATCGGGCGCGAGAGGGCCTGGAGCACCTCGGGCGGGATCGGCGTCGGCCCCGGGGCGAACAGGTAGTACTTCTTCATGCGGGTCAGCGGCCGAAGCTGTAGGGAGGGCGGAAGACGCCGCGCTCGGTGATGACGGCGGTGATGAGGGCGGCCGGCGTGACGTCGAACGCCGGGTTCCGGGCCGAGGTCCCCGCCGGCACGAGGCGCTGCCCTGCGAGCTCCTGCACCTCGCGGGCATCGCGCTCCTCGATGGGGATCGCCTTGCCGTCCGGGAGCGACGGGTCGATCGTCGAGAACGGCGCCGCCACGTAAAACGGGAGCCCGTGCGCCTGGGCCAGGACCGCCAGGCCGTACGTCCCCACTTTGTTCGCCGTGTCCCCGTTCGCCGCGATCCGATCGGCGCCGACCAGGACGAGGTCCACCTCGCCCCGCGCCATCATCGAGGCGGCCGCGACGTCGGCGATGACCGTGTGCGGGATCCCCTCCTTCGCGAGCTCCCACGCCGTGAGCCGCGCTCCCTGCAGGACCGGGCGGGTCTCGTCCACCCAGACGAAAGGCCGCCGGCCCGCCTCGACGGCCGCGCGGACGACGCCGAGCGCCGTGCCGTACCCGGCCGTCGCCAGGCCGCCGGCGTTGCAGTGCGTCAGGATGCGCGCCCCCTCGGGGACGAGAGAGATCCCGTGGGCGCCGAGGCGCCGGTTGGCGGCGATGTCCTCCTCGAGGATGGTCTCCGCCTCGGCCACCAGGCCCGCGCGGACCGTCGCCACGGGGAGCGCTCGGTGGTCCAGCGCGTGGCGCCGCATCCGGTCGAGCGCCCAGAAGAGGTTCACCGCGGTCGGCCGGGTGGCCCCGAGGCCCTTGATGGCGATCTCGAGATCGGCGATCAACTCGTCGACCTGCGGCGCCTTGCTGGCGAGAGCCGCGAGCGCCACGCCGAACGCGGCAGTCACCCCGATGGCCGGGGCGCCGCGGACCGCGAGCGAGCGGATGGCGTCGGCCACTTCCTCCCAGATGCGGCACTCGACATAGACCTCTTCCGTCGGGAGCCGACGCTGGTCGAGGAGCAGGATCCGGTCGCCGAGCCAGGCGACGGTGGTGAACGCGAGCTTCGGCGGCGGCATCTATGTCTCGGACGAACGCTGACCGAACGCTTCGGCGAAATGCGCGTGGACGATCAAGATCTCAGCGGCGTACCTGAGCATCCTGCGAAAGGCCCGAGGAGGCGGCCGCGAGGCGCGTCTGGAGCTCCGCCGCGGAGAGCCCGACGACCCGGATCAGCTTCGTGCGCGCCGTCTGCCCGCGCAGGATCGTCACGCGCGAGCGGGGGCAGCCGAGCAGGCGCGCGAGGAGGTCGCACGCCGCTTCGTTTGCGGCTCCGCCCGTGGGCGGCGCGGTCACCCGCACGCGCAGCGATGTGCCGGCGTGCGCCACAACCTCGTTGCGGCTCGCGCGAGGTTGCACATGGACGCTCAGCCGCGCGTCCCGGCCCTCGCTACGTGGCATCAGCGAGCTTCTGCTCGATCAGCCGCTGGTGCATCCGGAGGGTGGCGAGCAGCTCCTCCGCCAGCTGGCGTCGCTGCTGCTTGAGGGCGGCGATCTCCGTGAACAGCTTGGTCTGCTCCTGCCGCGCCTGCTCGAGCAGCTTCTCCACCTGGAGCTGCGCCTCCCGCAGGACGATCTCCGCCGCGCGGCGTGAGTTCTCCTTGAACTCCTCCGCCATCTTCTGCGCGAGGATGAGGCTCTCCTGCAGCGTCCTGTTCTGGTCTTCGGTCGCCTTCTTATGGTCTTCCAGCGTGGCCAGCTGCTCTTTTAGGAGGTTGTTCTCCTTGACGAGCTCCTCCCAGTCGTCGGCGACCTCCTCGAGGAACGCGTCCACCTCCGGCGGATCGAACCCGCGGAACAGCTTGACCGCGAACTGCTGTTGCCGGATGTCCATCGCCGACAGTCGCATACCTCCACCTCCCGCGGCGCCCGGCGGCCAGCTAAAGCCGATAGGCTGCGTCAACGAGGATCCGGACCAGGAGCCGCTGCAGGAACATGATGGCCAGGATAACGATGACCGGTGAGAAGTCGATCCCGGTCATGGGGAGCCGCCGCCGGATGGGCCGGAGGACCGGCTCGGTGATCTGGTAGAGGAAGCGCACGATCGGATTCCGGGGGTCCGGGTTGACCCACGAGATCACGGCCCGGATGATGATGATCCACATATAGGCCCACAGCAGATACTCGACCAGCCAGGCGATGCTGAGGAGCACCTCGCGGGCGACGAACACCCTACTTCGAATCCCCGCGGCCCAGCTCGCGCGACCGCTGGGTGGCGCGCTCCACGGCATCGATCAGGGTTCGACGGAGGCCGCCCGCCTCGAGGGTGTGAATCCCGGCGATCGCGGTCCCGCCGGGCGAGGTCACCATGTCCTTGAGCTGCCCCGGGTGCGTCCCCGTCTCGATGAGGAGCCGCGCCGATCCCAGCACCGTCTGGACGGCGAGCGTCATGGCCGTCTGCCGATCCAGCCCCACCCGGACGCCGCCGTCCGCCAGCGCCTCGACGACCAGCGCGAGATATGCCGGGCCCGACCCCGACAGCCCGGTGACGGCATCCATCAGCTCCTCCTCGAGGACGACCACCTTGCCGACCGCCGAGAAGATCTCCTGCGCCGTCTCGAGATCGCCGGGTTCCAGGCCGTCCGCGCGGGCGATCCCGGTCGCACCCTCCAACACCCGCGGGGGGGCGTTCGGCATGGTCCGGATCAGGCGGATGCCCGGAGGCAGGTGGCTGCGAATCCGCGCGGTGGCGACGCCGGCGGCGATGGACACGAGCAGTTTCCCGGACACGGCCGGGGCGATCTCGCGCAGGACGGCCGCGAGGATCTGCGGCTTGACCGCCAGGATCACGACGTCGACCCGCCGGACGAGGAGCGTGTTGTCCGAGAGCGTGTGGATCCCGTACACGCGTGCCAGCTCCTCGAGCCGCTCGAGCCGCACGTCGGCGACGAAGAGGCTTTCCGGGAGGATGAGGCCGGTCTTGAGAAGCCCGCGGATCAGGGCCTCCCCCATGTTCCCCCCGCCGACAAAGCCGATCTTCTTGCCCTTGACCGACACGCCGCTACCGCCCCTGAAGCACCGAACTCGTGGTCAACAAGTCAAGTCTCATCGTCCAACCGTCTCGCGCCGTGGCCGAGACCCGAGCAGCCCTAGGACGCAGGGAGGAGGCGGTCCGAGGCGTATGCCGCATACGTTGAGGCCCGCCGACGACCGAGGACGCCCAGAGGGCGGGACGGCCGCGCGGCCGCAGGCCGGGCGCGTCCCGGCCGAGATGATCGATGCGACGGGGATCGGCCACGGTGCTAGCGCCCCCGCGGTCCGAAGATCGCTGTCCCGATGCGCAGCATCGTCGCCCCTTCCTCGACGGCCACCTCGAAGTCCCCGCTCATGCCCATCGAGATCTCGCGGAACTCCGGGCCGAGACCCCAGCCCTGCGCCGCGTCGAGCAGCTTCCGCATCTCC
Organism: uncultured bacterium; assembly: GCA_964509395.1. GTDB lineage: Bacteria > Methylomirabilota > Methylomirabilia > Rokubacteriales > DASRDR01 > CAZDYT01. Next base: position 4,405 of record CAZDYT010000151.1, on the reverse strand, counting down.
CGGTAGTAGGGCCGTGAGTCCTCGGGCTCCCGCGGCAGTGGCGGGATCGTCATGAGACCGCGAAGCCGGAGCCCCGGACGCCTCGCCATCGTCTCGAGCGCGGGCCGGAGGTCCGCAGGCCGGAAGCCGCCCTTTTGCGGCTCCTCCGCCATGTTGACCTGGACGAGCACCCCCGCCCGCCGCCCGCCCCGAACGGCCCGGGCCGACAGCGCCTCGGCGAGCGCGGGGCGATCCACGGAGTGGATCAGGTCGAAGCACGCGAGGGCGTCGCGGACCTTGTTGGTCTGCAGGTGGCCGATCAGATGCCACGGCACGACGCGCCCGATCGCCGCCACCTTCTCCTTCGCCTCCTGGACGCGGTTCTCGCCGAGCGCCGGGATCCCGGCCACGATCGCCGCGCGGATCCGGTCCACGGGCACGCTCTTGGACACCGCGACGAGGAGGACATCCGCCCCACGGCGGCCGGCCCGCTCGGCCGCCCGCGCCACGCGCTCCATCACCGCCGCGAGATTGGCCCGGATGTCGGCGTCACCCATCGGTAACCATGTATTCTAGCGTCTCGCGCGTCCAACCGGCAAACAATCTCCCGTCACGGGACGTCGAGCGCGCGTGCCAGCGCGAGAACCTTTCCCCGCACTCTCCCCATTCTAGCAGCGCCCGTGACGCGTGGAGACCGAGAAGCCCTCGTCGAACGCCTACACGTCGAGAAGCGCGATCGCGGCGAGACGGACGCCCTTACCCTCTCTCCGGTAGGAGAAGAACAGATCGTGGCGGCAGGAGGTGCAGAGCCGCGGGTTGACGATCGCCTCCGGGCGCACGCCCGCCGCGGTGAGCTGGTCCGTGCTCGCCTGCCAGAGGTCGAGCCACCACTTCCCCGGCCCGCGCGGGTACGTCCAGCGCGCCCAGTCCCGCGGGAACGCGGCCCGGAGCGGCTCGACGACCGGCCCGTCCACCTCGTAGCAACACGGGCCGATGGAGGGGCCGATCGCGACCTGCAAGCGCTCCGGCCGGACCCCGACGTGCCGGCCGAGGGTCTCGACGAGGCGGCCCGGCAGGGCGGCGACGGTGCCGCGCCACCCGACGTGCGCGACGGCCAGGGCGCGGCGCTCGGGGTCCACGAGGACGAGGGCGAGACAATCCGCCGTGAAGATCGCGAGCGGGACCCGCGGCGCGGTCGTCACGAGCGCGTCACCCTCACCGACGAGGCCGGGGGGGGCGGCGTCGGCGACGAGGCAGGCCGCCCCGTGGACTTGGCGCGCGTAGCGGACCGCGTGGCCGTCGATCCCCAGCGCCCGCAGGGCTGGCCCGGTGGACGCGCCGACAAAGGGGCCGGCCCCCGAGACGCCGGCAAAGCTCCCGTGGTGGCGGGTCGTGAAGGCGTGGCGAACGCCTACCGCCTCCAACCCGTCGACGGTCAGGTGCGTCGGCGGCGTGTCATGGAAGGTCGCGCCCGGTAGATGAACCACCTGCTGCGGCTCTGGCAACCTCACCGTGGTCATTTCCCCAGCCTCGGGATGCCCGGCCGGGAGGGCCGGCGGCCGGGAGGGCTCCGCCCCCCTCCGAGACCTAATCGGCCTGCCGCCGCAGAAACGCCGGGATGTCCAGGTCGTCCGCGAACGCGTCGGCACCGTCGGCACGAACGCCCTCCACCCGGGGGCGACGCCACGGCGCCGTGCGTTCACCGCCGCGGAACGCCTTGAGTTCGACGGTCCGGCCGCCGGCCGTGCCCGTCGCAGACGTTGCGGGGGTCATAGACGCCTGCGTCACCGCAGCACTCCGGCGATCCTCGAATCCGGTCGCGATGACCGTGACGCGAATCTCGTCCGTCAAGCTCTCGTCCATCACGGCGCCGACGATGATGTTCGCCTCCTCGTGGGCCGATTCGGCCACGGCGCTCGCTGCCTCGTTCACTTCGTGGAGCGTGAGGTCCGGGCCGCCGGTGATGTTGATGAGCACGGCGCGCGCCCCCTCGATGGAGGTCTCCTCGAGCAGCGGGCTCGCGATCGCCTTCTGGGCGGCGTCGATCGCCCGATGCTCGCCGTGGCCGGTCCCGACCCCCATCAGGGCGAGCCCCATCCCCGACATGATCGTCCGCACGTCGGCGAAATCGAGGTTGATGAGCCCGGGCACCAGGATCAGGTCGGAGATCCCCTGGACCGCCTGCTGCAGGAACGAATCCGCGACACGAAACGCCTCCTGGAGCGAGGTGCCCTTCTCGACGACGGTGAGGAGGCGCTGGTTCGGGATCGTGATGAGGGTATCCACGATCCCGCGCAGCTCCTGGATCCCGGCCTCCGCCTGGCGGCTCCGGCGCGCCCCCTCGAAGGCGAAGGGCTTGGTCACGACGGCGACCGTGAGCGCCCCCAGCTCCTTGGCCAAGGTCGCCACGACCGGGGCCGCGCCGGTTCCCGTCCCGCCGCCCATGCCCGCCGTGATGAAGACCATGTCCGCGCCCTGGAGCGTCTCCCGCAGGACCTCGGGATCCTCGGTCGCCGCGCGCCGGCCGATCTCCGGGTCCGAGCCGGCACCGAGTCCCCCCGTCAGCTTGACGCCGAGCTGGAGCTTGAGCGACGCCGGGGAGGTGCGGAGCGCCTGGGCGTCGGTGTTCGCCACGATGAAGGTGACACCGGCGAACCGCGAGGCGATCATGCGGTTCACGGCATTGGAGCCGCCCCCGCCGAGCCCGATCACCTTGATCTTGGCCGCCAGCTGCTCGTCTTCCTCCTCGAGTCGGAAGATCAGCCCGTCCGCCATCGCTTCCCTCCCTCGTTTAGGCGAGCATTAGAACAGCTGGGCCACCCACTCCCGCACGCGGCGCACCCCGCGCCCGACGCCGGGCAATCCCTCGCCGACCCCCAGGGCGCCAACCCCGCTGCCCGGCTGGCGGTCACGGCGTGCCCCTGCGAGGACCAGGCCGACCACGGTCGCATAGATCGGGCTCTCGACCTGGTCGTAGAAGCCACCGACCCACTTCGGAATGCCTCGCCGAACCGGGAGGTCGAAGATCGACTCGGCAAGCTCCGGGGCCCCCTCCATGAGCGACGCGCCTCCGGTCACGACCGCGCCGGCCGCAGCCGCGTCCTCCAGCCCCGCCTGTCGGATGCCCCGCACGACCAGCGCGAAGATCTCCTCGACCCGGGCCTGGATGATCCGGCAGAGCGTCTGGCGCGAGAGCACGCGGGGCTTGCGGCCGCCGATGGACGGGACCTCGATCGTCTCGTCCTCGAGGGTGAGCGCCGTCTGGGCGCAGCCGAACACCTTCTTCAACTCCTCGGCATCGGCCAGCGGCGTGCGGAGCCCGACCGCGATGTCGTTGGTGATGTGGTCGCCCCCCAGGGGGATGACGGCCGTGTGCCAGACGGCGTTTTCGCGGAAGAGGGCGACGTCCGTCGTGCCGCCGCCCACGTCGACGACGACCACGCCGAGGTCCCGCTCGTCGGGGGTCAAGACTGACTCGGCCGACGCGAGCGGCTGGAGGATGAGGTCCTTCACGGTCAGCCCGGCGCGGTTCACGCTCCGCACGACATTCTGCGCGGCGGCGACGGCCCCGGTGACCAGGTGGACCTCGACCCCGAGGCGATTGCCGACCATCCCGATCGGCTCGCGAATGCCATCCTGCTCGTCCACCGAAAAGGCCTGGGTCAGGACGTGAAGGATCTCGCGGTCCGGCGGCAGGGGGACGTCCCGCGCCACCTCGATCGCGCGCTCGACGTCCGCGGTCGACACCTCGCGCGTCCGGCCTTGGACCGCCACGACACCCCGACTGTTGATTCCGGTCAGGTGACCGCCGCCGATCGACGCGTACACAGACTCGATCTCCACGCCGGCCATCTGCTCGGCCTCGGCGACCGCGCGCTTGATGGCCTCGACCGTGGAATCGATGTTCACGACCATGCCCTTGCGGAGTCCGCGCGACGGGTGCTGCCCGATACCGACGACGTCCACTCCGGTCGGCCCGAGCTCCCCGATTAGAGCACAGATCTTCGTGGTCCCAACGTCCAATCCTGCGACGGTCGGCGACTTCCGCATCTCAGTGCCCTTTCCGCTTCCCCCGTGAGGTTGACGCCCGGGGGCTGAGCACCACGAGGTCCCGGAACCGGAGATCCACCGACTCCACGCGCTCGCCACGGTCGTCGAGCTCGCCGAGCACCCCGTCGAGCCGCGCCAGGCGCTCGTCCCACCCCTCGCTCCCCACCCACACCTCGACGCCGTCGATGGTGTAGAGCACGGGACCGCCCGGGCGGGCGAGGTCGAAATCGGAGATCCGCCCCACCACGCGCCCCCCGACTCGCCCCCGGCCGCACGGCCCTCCAGCTGGAAGCCGAGGTCGCGCAGCTGCTCCGCGTTCACGAACAACTCCCGCTACGTGTCGCTAGCAACACTCCCCGTGATTCTTCGGATGCAC
>CAZDYT010000150.1:0-8203 GCA_964509395.1 uncultured bacterium | reverse complement strand
TCCCGGTGATCTTCATCGGCTACCACGCCCCGAACCACCGCTCGCCGGATTCGTACGCCCTCGAAGTCCTCTCCACCATCCTCTCGGCCGGGCGCACCTCCCGCCTCTACCAGCGGCTCGTCTACGAGCAGCGCCTCGCCCTCGATGCGGGCGGCGACTACACGCGGCTCAGCATCGACCCCGACCTGTTCACGTTCTACGCGACGGTTCTCCCCGGAAAAACGATCGAGGAGGTCGAGCGCGCGCTCATGGCCGAGGTCGAGCGGCTCCAGACCGAGCCTGTCGGCGAAGAGGAGCTTCAGCGGGCCAAGAACCAGATCGAGTCGGCCTTCATCTTCCGGCAGGACTCGGTCTACGCGCGCGCCTCGACGCTGGGGCGCCACGAGCTCGTCGGCGGCTGGCGCCTGCGCGACGAGTTCCTCCCGCGGATCCGCGCCGTCACGGCGGCGGACCTTCAGCAGGTCGCGCGGCGGTACTTCGTCCCCGATCACCGGACGACGGCGATCCTCGTTCCGATCCCGCCTGGCGCGGCCTCCCCGGGCCGATAGGACGCCCATGTCCTGCCCCCGGGCGGGCTTTCCGGGGAGCCTCGTCCTCGTACTCAGGCGGCGCTTTGGCTCGATGAGTCCCAAAGGTCGTCTGTCCAGCCTTCGGTAGCTCGACACCGTATTCCTGATAACCCCTGCGGCGAAAAACCGCGCCTCGTCGGCGCCGCCTTACGGATCCTGGTCGCGCCGCCTTCGGGGCCTTCGCGTGGCTTGGTGCCCGCGGCCCGTGAAAAACTTTGCATTGCAAGACATTACATCTTGACAGTCCCAGTATTCCTCGCTGTTATGAAGTCTGGCGGGTCTGCTACAAGCTTGTCCGGTGCGCGGTAAGGCATATGTACACGAAAGGTGAACATGACATCGGCCGCCCCCGTGATCCGCGCCGTCGTTGTGAGCGATGACCGGCTCTTTTGCGAAGGTCTGCGGCGCATCTGCGCGACCGATCCCTCCCTGACCGTGGTTGGGGAAGCGAACCTTGGCGTGGTTCGCGAGGTGCTCCGGACCACGCTCCCACACATCGTGGTGGCAGACGCCCGGGTCGATGGCGCACTTGGCCTCTGCAAGGAGCTGCAGCGCGAAGACACGCGCCCGTGGGTGGTTCTCGTGGCCGCAGAGGCCGATGACGACTGGGCCGTGCGCGCGTTGGAGGCGGGAGCCCGAGGGATCTTGCCCAAGACGGCGACGGCAGAGGATCTTGTCAAGGCGATTCGTGTCGTCCACGAGGGGCAGATCTGGGCGCGCAAACAGACCGTAGCCCGGGTGGTAACGAAGTTGGCGACCCTCTCGAGGATGACGCACGCCGCGGAAGCCCTCCTGGCTCAGCGGCTCAGTCCACGGGAGCAGGAGATCGCGCGGCACGTGGCGAGTGGATTGAGCAACCAGGAGATTGCCGACCGTTTGAGCATCAGCGAGGCCACCGTCAAAGCCCACCTCACACACATCTTCCAGAAGCTCGGAGTGCGAGATCGTACCCAGCTCGCGGCCCATTACCACCGGACGCAGCTACCAAGCGCAGGGTAAGCCCCGTCGGTCCCACAGCATCTCCGCTCCACTAGCCGCCTTGACAGACAAAACTTTGCACTTGACAACTCCTAGCTCCGTCCCTACTATGCGGCGCGTCGTTCCTCACTCACATCTTCCAGCGAGATCGACTCTTTCCTGTCGATTTGCTGACGAAGAGCGCTGCGGCGAGACGTTGAGCGGCTCGGCCTCGGTGGCGCCTTGACGGGATGGACCCTGCGCGGGGTCGGGCAGCGGCATGCGCGCTGCGCGGTCGCTAACGTAGACGGGAGCCGGTCGTTACGCCAGCCGTTCCCTCGATCCGCGTGACGCTCGTTAGCGACGACCGCCTGTTCTGCGAAGGTCTCCGGCGGATTTGCGCGGCGGATTCCTCTTTGGCCGTGGCGGGGGAGGCGAATTCCACTGCAGCCCGTGACGCGGTGCGAACGACGTCCCCACACATCTTAGTAGGGGACGGCCGGAGCGAGCGCACTCTCGCTCTGTGCAGGGAACTGCGGCGCGACGACGCTCGACCGTGGGTGATTCTCGTGGCCGCGGAGCCCGATGACGATTGGGCCGTGCGGGCGTTGGAATCGGGCGCCCGGGGAATCCTGCCCAAGACCGCGACGGCTGAGGACCTGGTCAAGGCGGTCCGGGTTGTCCACGAGGGGCAGATCTGGGCACGAAGGAGCGCCGTGGCCCGAGTCGCAGCGAAACTCGCCGCTCTCTCAGGCGTGACCGATTCCGCGGAGGCCCTTCTGACTCAACAGCTCAGTCGCCGGGAACAGGAGATCGCGCGGCACGCGGCGAGCGGGCTGAGCAACCGGGAGATCGCTGATCGCCTCGATATCACCGAGGCCACCGTCAAAGCCCACCTGACTCGCGTCTTGCAGAAACTGGGGGTGCGAGATCGCACCCAGCTAGCCGCTCACTTCAACCGGACCGTCCTGCCGAGCGTAGGATGACCCCCTAGCTCCATAAAAAGGAGGGCTCGACGCACCTCGGCGGGCACGTGCGGTTGGATCGCAGAGGCGTACGCCGCCGGTCGTACAACGCTGCCCCTCCCAGACCCCTGCCGTTGCGCCATCAGTCTAATTGACGCGGGCCTCGTCCCTGCCTACATAAAGGCGGCGAGGATCCCCGTCGGCGTGACACCGCAGCCCCTGGAGAGTCCCCGGAGGGTAGAACGAGGCCCGCCGCCACCCCGGCGTGGCGGGGCCCGGCCGCGGCTGGGCGGGGCGATTGCGGTGGTCGTGGCTGCGGGATCGGCCGGTTGGGGTGAAGTGGCCCGGCGGTGCCTCGAGACTGCCCGCGACGTGCAAATCGTCGCGCAGGTGGCTGAGGGGGCCCAGGCTGTGGTTGCCGTGACGGCGCACCGCCCCACCGTGGTCTCGGTGGACCGCGAGATCCCATCTCGGGGAGTCTTCCCGCTCCTACCAGCCCTGCGCCGAGCGCATCCGCCGGTCCGAATTCTGGTCGTTACCGAGCGGCCCGACGATGCCTTTGCAGTGGACGTGGTCTGCCACGGCGGCCAGGGTGTCATAGCCGAAGATGCGCTCGTTGAGCATCTCCTCAAGGCGGCCCGCTGCCTGGCGGCCGGGCAAGCGTGGCTCACCCGGAGGCAGGAAGCCGAGGTCCTGGGTGCCCTCTGGCAACTGACCGAACCTCCTCCACCGGCTGGAGGAGCGCCGGGAGCAGCGTGAAGAACCCGTCGACGCGCGCCCTCAAGCTCAGCGATGACTGGTGGGCTCTCCATGCCGGTCGCCGCCCCCGCGGCCCCGTCAGACCGACGCGCTCCCGACCTGGCTAGCATCCAGTCGTACGACTTTAGTCGTACCCAGAGCTTTCAGCGCCCTCCCGGGAACTCGCCATTCGCCTAATTGACGGCGACCGTCGCCATCGCGTACACGTCAGGGTACCCCGGCGGTTCGCCTCGTTTGTGTCTTGCGGCCGCGGGGATTTCAACTCAGGCGAGAGGCGCGAACTGCATGAAGATCTTCGCGATCTGTCTCGACTGCGCCGCTCCGGAACTCGTCCTGAGGAACAGCCGCCTGCCGCATCTCAGTGACCTTATGGCGCAGGGTTGCTACGGCCGGCTCGAGAGCGTGATCCCTCCCATTACCGTGCCCGCGTGGATGTGCATGGCGACGAGCCAAGACCCGGGGTCACTCGGGGTCTACGGGTTCCGCAACAGGACCGACTACTCGTACAACGGGCTCGGAATCGTGAATTCGCGGTCGATCAACACGCCGGCCATCTGGGACTGGCTCGCAGTCGAGGGCAAGCGTGCGGTCGTGATTGGCGTCCCGCCCGGCTATCCGCCGCGGAAGGTCAACGGCGTCAGCGTCGGCTGCTTCCTCACGCCCGATCCGTATCGAAACGAGTTCACCTACCCAGCCAGCGTGAAGCGCGAATTGGAGCGGCTCGTGGGCACGTACCCGGTCGACGTCCAAGGGTTTCGCACTGACGACAAGGAGTGGCTGCGCGATCAGATTTACGAGATGACCCGAAAGCATTTCGAAGTGGTCCGTTATCTGATGGCCACGGTGCCCTGGGATTACTTCCAGTTCGTCGAGATCGGTCTGGATCGGATGCACCACGGATTCTGGAAATTCTTTGACCCGACCCACCGGCAGTACGTGCCCGATAACCCCTACGAGACGGTGATCCCGGACTACTACGCCTATCTGGACGAAGAAATCGGGAAGACCCTGGAACTTCTCGATGAAGATACGATTCGGCTGGTCGCTTCCGACCACGGGGCGCAGCGACTGGACGGCGGCTTTTGCGTCAACGAATGGCTGTATCGAGAGGGCTTGCTCGCGCTTCGAGGCTATCCCTCCGAGCCCACGCCGTTTTCGGTCGACCGAGTGGACTGGGCCCGAACCAAGGTTTGGAGCGAGGGCGGCTACTACGCACGAGTCTTCCTGAACGTCAAAGGGCGAGAGCCGCAGGGGGTCGTAACGCGGACGGAGTACGAGAGCCTTCTGGACGATCTCACGTCTCGCCTCGAAGCGCTGCCGGACGACCAGGGTCGGGTGATGGGAACCCGCGCATTTCGGCCGCAGCACCTCTACAGGAAGGTGCGGAATGTCGCCCCCGATCTGATCGTGCAGCTCGGGGGCCTTTACTGGCGGTCCATCGGAGGGCTTGGGTACCCAAGCTTGCACGTCCAGGAGAACGACACGGGACCCGACGATTGCAACCACGCGCAGTTCGGGGTCTTCATCCTGGCTGCGCCCAGCCTTTCGATCAGAGGCGAGGTGGAAGGCATGCACCTGTTGGACGTCGCGCCGACCCTATTGGACTTGGCCGGCTGCAAGATCCCGCCGACCGTGCAAGGGTGCTCGCTGCTCCGGGGGACGAAGGGGGGGAAGCCAGGGACTCCCGTTGGTCAGGAATGGGGAGCGTAAGAACGATGCGGACTGGCTGAAGGCCGAGTCGGCGGTGGAAGGGGTCGTAATCGACGAACCTGCAACCACGCTGTGCGAGGGAGGGAGCAAGGGATGTCGGACGAGGAGCGGAATGAAGAGCAAGGCCGAGAGGAAGAGCAAGGCCGAGAGGAAGAGCAAGGCCGAGAGGAAGAGCAACGCCACAGGAAAGCACAGGGCCAAGAGTTTGGGCGGGCGATGCCATGGCGGCAGCAGACAACCCGATTCGGTCGCCAGGGTCCCGGGGGCCCGGGGCAATGGGGAGGCGGGCCGGGGTTTTGGGGAGGGCGTCGGCAGGGCGGTCCCGGGGGCCCGGGGCAATGGGGAGGCGGACAGGGATCTGGAGCGGCGGGGCCTTGGCAGGGTGGTCCAATGGGGCCCGGGCCGTGGCCGGGGGGTGGTCCCTTCCGACCAGGCTTCGGCCGGCCCGGGCCTTTCGTCCGCGGCGCACAGGGGGCTGGCGAGGGCGATCAAGGCGCGACTTCGATGAGCGCGGAGCAGCTTGCCCGGGAGCGGCAACGCTTGATGTTTAGGCAGAGCTGGCTTGAAAAGCAGCTCGAGGCGACCCGCAAGAGACTGGGGGAGACCGAGGCGGAGGTCGCGGGGAGCGAGTCGGCGATGGAGGCGGAGGTTGTCGCGGGCGAGGTCGCGGAGTTGGGCGACACCCACGCTGAGGCGGCGGAGGAGGATAGCCCAGAAAAGGGCGGAGGAAGCTAGGTACCAGCGCACAACGTCCCGCGCATAAGGCACAGGCTTGGCGCGTCGAGGGTGAGCCACTCGTGGGCTCGTTCCAGGTTCTCGCGGTAACGCCGTCGGGTTTACCCAATCCGTCCGTCGCGGTTGCGGCCTCGCGGGCCGGCGGCCTCGGCGTGCTGGACCTTGAGTACACTGGGGACATCGCCGGCGCCCGTGCCGCCATCGCGAACCTCACGCGGTGCGCCACCCGACCCGTGGGACTCAAGCTCGGCGGCGACCATGAGATCCTCGAAAGTGTAGTTGCGTTCCTCCCTCAAGTCGTCAACGTCGTGGTTCTGACTCCGGCCGACCCCCACATTCTTCGCGAGCTGGTTCGGCGCCTCCGAGACGGGTCGCGGACAGTTCTGCTTGAGATCCACGCCTTGGAGCAGGCACCCCTGGGCGAGGAGATGGGCGTAACCGGGCTGATTGCCAAAGGCAACGAAGCAGGCGGATGGGTGGGAGAGGAAACCACTTTCATCCTGCTCCAGGGGCTTCTGGCCCGAACTCGGCTCCCCGTCTGGGCTCATGGAGGCATCGGCCTCCACTCCGCCGCGGGCTGCTTCGCCGCCGGCGCGGCGGGTGTTGTCCTGGACGCACAGCTGGCCCTGACCCGGGAATCGCCGCTCCCTGAGATCGTAAAGGCCCACATCGCTCGGATGGACGGGAGCGAAACGAGCGCCCTTGGAACCGAGCTCGGGGCGATCTGCCGCCTGTACGTCCGCCCGAACCTCCCCGTCCTCGAGGATCTCAGGAACGAGCTGACGGCCTTGGAACAGGATCCTCGGCCACTGGTGGAGAAGCAAGTGGCGTGGCGACGGGCGGTCCGCGAGCGCCTGGGCTGGGAGGCGCCGGAGCGGTCCCTCTGGTTGTTCGGCCAGGACGCCGCCTTCGCCGCGCCGCTGGCGCAGCGCTATCGGACCGTGGCTGGCGTGCTCGATGCTATTCGGAAAGCCGTACGCGATCACGTGCGATTGGCCCAGTCACTCAAGCCGCTGCGCGAAGGCGCGCCTCTGGCGGAAGCCAATCACACCCGCTATCCCATCCTCCAGGGACCCATGACGAGGGTCAGCGACACGGTCGCCTTCGCTGCGCGGGTAGCCGAAGGAGGGGCGCTGCCGTTCCTGGCCCTCGCCCTGCTTCGAGGTCCGGAGGTGAGGGCCCTGCTCGAAGAAACCAGCAGGACGCTCGGCGACAAACCCTGGGGTGTTGGCATCCTGGGGTTCGTCCCGCTCGAGCTCCGAGAGGAACAGATTGCGGCGCTCCAAGCCTTTCAGCCCCCGTTTGCCCTGATTGCCGGCGGGCGGCCGGATCAGGCCCTGAGCCTGGAGCAACACGGCATTCCCACCTATCTCCATGTCCCGTCGCCGGGCTTGCTCAGGATGTTCCTCGAGCAGGGCGCTCGCCGGTTCGTCTTCGAGGGGCGCGAGTGCGGGGGCCACGTGGGTCCCAGGTCCAGCTTCGTCCTGTGGGACACCATGTTTGACGTCCTCCTGGAGGCGCTGCCGCCGGGGCAGCGAGGGGACGAGTACCACATCGTCTTCGCTGGAGGAATTCACGACGCCCTCTCCGCTTCCATGGTCGCCACCATGGCGGCGCCACTGGCGGAGCGGGGCATACGCCTCGGGGTCCTGCTGGGCACGGCCTATCTGTTCGCCGAGGAGATCGTGACCGCGGGCGCTATCGTCAAGGGATTCCAGGAGCAGGCGCTCCGGTGTGCCACGACCGTCTTGCTGGAGAGCGGGCCTGGCCACTTGACGCGCTGCGCTCCCTCCCCGTATGTCGAGGCCTTCCAGGCTGAGAGGCGGCGGCTCCTGAATGAAGGACGGTCCCCCCAGGGAATCCGAGAGGCCCTGGAGGACCTCAACGTCGGCCGTCTTCGCATGGCTTCGAAGGGGATTACACGGCATCCCGAGTACGGTCGGGACCCTCAAGCGCCGAAGTTCATCGCCCTGGGCGAAGAGGAGCAGCACGGTCAGGGCATGTACATGATCGGTCAGGTCGCCGCCCTCCGCGACCGGGTTTGTACGATCGAAGAACTCCACCACGACGTGTCGGTGGCGGGTTCTGACCGGCTGGCGACCCTGGCCGAGCCCGAGTCGGCCCCAGGGTTCGCCGGCCCCGAACACAAGTCGTCTGATATCGCCATCATCGGCATGGCTTGCCTCCTCCCCAAAGCGCGTGACCTCCAGACGTACTGGGAGAACATTCTCAACAAGGTCAACGCCGTGACCGAAGTGCCGCGGGACCGATGGGACTGGCGCGTGTATTTCGATGAGGACCCCAAGGCGCGCGACAAGGTCTACTCCCGATGGGGCGGCTTTCTCGAGGAGATCCCCTTCGATCCTATGCGTTACGGGATGCCACCCAGCTCGTTGCCTTCGATCGAGCCGCTTCAGCTCCTGAGGCTGGAGGTAACGCGCGCCGCGGTCCAGGGCGCGGGGTACCTAGATCGGAGCTTCCCGAGTGATCGCGCCTCGGTGATTCTCG
>CAZDYT010000149.1:4350-8217 GCA_964509395.1 uncultured bacterium | reverse complement strand
GCTCACCCGACGGTGGCGGCGGCGGCCTCGGCCTGCGTCACCCAGAAGCTCATCGCCATCGCCTGGAACAGCTCGATCGCCGCGGCCAGCTCGGCGCGTGCCGGCTCGACGCGTCCGGCTCGGCCATACACGCGGCCGAGGCCGAGGTGGCAGCGGGCCCGGAGCGGCCGCATCCCGAGCTCCGCAGCGCGGGCGAGGCTCTGCCGGTACGCGGTCTCGGCCCCGTCGACGTCCGGCGGATCCCGCCGCGAGACCAACTCGGCAAGAAGCCGACCGGCATAGGCCTCGTGGCCCCGTTCCTTCTGCTGCCGGGCGAGCGCGAGCGCCTGCCGCGCGAGCTCGGCGGCGCGGTCCGGCCGGCCGGCCAGCCCGTGGGCCTCGCCGAGCCACGCGACCCGGAGCGCGTGGTTGGCCAGGAACTCTGTCGAGGCCGCCTGCGCCAGGGCCTCCTCGAGGAGCGGGAGGGCCTCGGCCAGCTGCCCCGACAGGGCATAGGCATAGCCCAGGGGTGCGGCGGCCAGGGGGAACAGGACCGGGATGCGTGTGTCCCGAACGAGGGCGAGACCCCGTTCCAGGATGGGAACCGCCGCCTGGTGGTCGCCCTTCGTGACGGAGAGACCTCCGCTCCCGACATACGCGAGGATCCGGCTGTACGGGTCGTCGGCACTCTCCGCGATCTCCACCGCTTCCACGCCAAGCGCCGCGCCCTCGGTGAGGTCACCGCGCTCGGCGAGCGACCAGGCGAGCCACGTCCGGGAGAGCACGGAGGCCAGGCCCGGCAGGTCGAAGCGTTCACGGACGAGGCTCCCTTGGAGCCCGTGCACGTTTCGCCGGAGGCAGTCGATCGCCCGAGGGTAGTCGCCCAGCGAGTGATAGGCCTGGCCCAGACGGAAGTTCGCGGCGACCTGGAGTCCCAAACTCTTGAAGTCCTTGGCGACGGTGAGGTCGCTCTGACCCCACTCGACGGCTCGGTCATGATCACCCCGCCACCAGGGGGAGCCGGCCATGACCGGTCGCAGGTCACTGGTGGCCGGCCGCAGGTACGCGAGCGCCTTCCCCCAGACCTCGCCCCGAACGACGTGGTGGGCGAGCCGGTCGAGCTGGTCCGCCAGCCGGTCGGCATAGAGCGCCTCGATGGCCTCCACGACCCGCGCGTGGAGGGCCCGCCGCTGCTCCCCGAGCAGGCCCCCGTACGCCACCTCGTGCGTGAGAGCATGCCTGAAGGTGTACTCGACCTCGGGGAACAGGGTCCGCTCGTAGAGGAACTCCGCGGCCTGAAGGTGGCCGAGCCCGCGGCGGAGCGTCTCCTCCGGCATCTCCGCGATCGCCTGGAGGAGCGGGAAGGGCACGTCCGTGCCGATGACGGACGCCGCCTGGAGGAGCCGCTTCTCGTCGGGCGGCAGGCGGTCGATCCGCGCGGCCAGCAGGGCCTGGATCGTGGCCGGCACCTGGATGGTCTGGAGGGCCTTCGCCAGGCGATAGCCGCCGCGCTCGCCGGCGAGGACCCGGGTCTCGGCGAGGCTGCGGACGCTCTCCTCCAGGAAGAAGGGGTTGCCTTCGGTCCGCCTGATCAGGAGCCCTCGGAGCGGCTCGAGGCCCGGGTCGTCCCCCAAGACGCCCCGGAGCAGCTCCTCGGCACTCCTCGGCCGCAGCGAGTCGAGACGGAGTTGCGTGTAGTAGCTCTTGTTGCCCCAGCCGTGCTGGAATTCCGGGCGGTAGCTGAGGAGCAGGAGGAGCCGGGCGGTCGGCAGGCTTCCGATCAGCGCGTCGAGAAAGGCGTCGCTCTCGGGGTCGATCCAGTGGAGGTTCTCGACGATGAGGAGGAGCGGCTGGCGGTGGGTCTCCCGGAGAAGGAGCCGCTTGACGGCTTCCCGGACCCGGCCGCGCTGGAGGGTCGGATCGAGCGCCCGCGCCGGGTCGTCCTCCGGGACGGCGTCCAGGAGGAACAGGATCGGGGAAATCGCGTCTTTCAGCCGGTCGTCGAGGGTCAGGATCTTGTCGGCGACCTTCTCGCGGATCCGTTCGGGCGCCTCCCGTTCTTCGACCTCCAGGTAGCCCTTGAGGAGCTGGATGACCGGGAGGTGTGGCGTGGCCTTGCCGTACGAGACGGAGCGCGCCTCCAGCCGGAGCCAGCCCTCGGTCCAGCTCGAGCGAGCGCACTCGAAGAACAGCCGGGTCTTGCCGACGCCGGGCTCACCGACGACAGCCACCACCTGGCCGTGGCCCTCCCGGGCCTGTTCCAGCGCCAGCCGGAGGTGCTCCATTTCGGCGTCCCGGCCGACGAACGGGCTCAGCCCCCGGGCCGCCGCGGCGTGGAGCCTGGACCGCACGGGCCCCGCGCCCGTCAGCTCGAACACCTCGATCGGGGCGGGGAGCCCCTTGATCGGGACCGGCCCGAGCCGCTTCGCCTGCACGTCCGCTTCGGCGAGCCTCAGGGTCTCGGCCGTGACGAGCACGGACCCCGGCTTGGCCATCTGTTCCAGCCGCGCGGCCAGGTGGGTCGTCTGCCCGACGGCCGTGTAGTCCATGTGGAGGTCGCTGCCGATCGACCGGACGACGACCTCCCCCGAGTTGAGGCCGACCCGGATCTGGATCGGCACCCCGTGTCGCCGCTGCACCTCGTCGCCGTAGCGGGTCACGCTCTCCTGCATCCGGAGCGCCGCGTAGCACGCCCGTGCGGCGTGGTCCTCGTGCGCGAGCGGGGCGCCGAACAGCGCCATGATCCCGTCGCCCATCACCTGGTTGACGATGCCCTCGTACCGGTGGACGGCCTCCATCATGCGGTCGAGCACCGGGTCGAGGAGCTTCCGCGCTTCTTCGGGGTCACGGTCGGCCAGGAGCTCCATCGAGCCTTTCAGGTCGGCGAAGAGCACGCTGACCTGCTTGCGTTCCCCTTCCAGCGCGCTCCGGGAGGTGAGGACCCGTTCGGCGAGGTGTCGTGGCGTATAGGCCTCGGGGGAGGCGAATCGGCCGATCGGCGCGGGAGCCGCCGCGCCTCCCAGCGCCTGCCCGCACGCGTTACAGAAGCGGCTCCCGGGCAGGTTCGGGTGGGCGCACGCGGGACAGGCGACGTCGAGCCGCGCCCCGCAGGCGTTACAGAACCGGGCGTCCGGCGGGTTCTCCTGTCGGCACTGCGGGCAGACCATCAGGAGCCGAGGCGGTAGCGCGGCCGGTTACGACCCTTCCTTGACCTCGATGATCTCGTCCGCCAGGAGCCCGTGGGCCTCGCGGTGCACCGCGGCGGCCGCCTCCTTGCTCGGCGCCTCGACGAGACAGAAGACCTTGCCCGTGCCTTTGTCGTACCAGTAGCGGAGGTAGTTGACCCCGTACTTGTGCTGGACCTGGAGGTCCTTGAAGTGCGCCTCCGCCACTCCGTCGTCGGTCAACCCTTCGATCTTGTGATGGACGTCGAGATAGAGTGCCATGGTGCCGGTCCTCCCTCCATTGCCGTGAGACGGATTTGGCGTCGGCCCGAGAGGCCGGGCGTCGCCCCGGGGATTCACGGCGAGTCTAGGCGCGCGGGCGCGTGGGGTCAAGGGCGCGACGTGCGACGACTCCGGGCCGGGCGGCGCTTGACTTCCTCGCCGCCCCTGCGCGACAGTCGCGGCATGTCGGTGGTCCGCACGCCCGACGAGCGTTTCCGCGAGCTGCCGGACTACCCCTACGCGCCGCATTATCTCGACGTGGACGGGATGCGCCTCCACTACCTGGACGAGGGGTGGGGGGCGCCGGTGCTCCTCCGCCACGGCGAGCCGACCTGGTCCTTCCTCTATCGCGTCGTCATTCCCCACGTCGTGCGGGCCGGGTCGCGCGCCGTCGCCCCCGACTACCTCGGCTTCGGGAAGTCCGACAAGTGGACGGAGGAGG
>CAZDYT010000149.1:0-4250 GCA_964509395.1 uncultured bacterium | reverse complement strand
GGGCGATCCTCGCGCGCGAGAAGCCGCTCGAGCACTCCGGCGAGCACTACCAGATCCCGTACACCGGCCCCGGTGCGACGGCGCTCGGCAAGCCGCTCAGGAGCATCCTGCACGGGCGCGCCGACATCCCGATCTACCTCGCGGCGATCGGTCCGAAGAACGTGGCGCTCGCTGCGGAGATCGCCGACGGGTGGCTCCCCGTCTTCTTCTCGCCCGAGCGGGCGAGGACCTACCGCACCGCGCTCGAGGAGGGGTTCGCCCGCCGCGCCCCGGAGCGGCGGCCGCGGGAGGCCTTCGACATCGCGCCCACCGTCCCGGTGGTCTGCGGGTCGGACGGCGCGGCATGCCGGGCCCAGGTCAAGCCACGCCTGGCCCTCTACGTGGGCGGGATGGGAGCGCGCGGACGGAACTTCTACTACGACCTCGCGTGCCGCTACGGGTACGAGGCCGAGGCCGCGCGCATCCAGGGCCTCTACCTGGCCGGGAGACGGGACGAGGCGATCGCGGCCGTGCCCGATGCCCTCGTGGACGAGGTCGCGCTCTGCGGCCCGCGCGAGCGGATCCGCGAGCGGCTTGCGGCGTGGAAGACCGCGGGCGTGACGACGCTGCTCTGCGCCACCGGCCAGCAGGACGCCATGCGTCTCATGGCCGAGCTGGTCCTCTAGCGCCGCGGCAGGAGTCAGGTCGCCCAACGAGCCTTGACGGCTTCGTGCAGAAGGTCCCGGTCCGGGTCGGCGGCGAAGGGATCGGGCCTGCCTCCCCCCCACGAAATGCGCCGCCTGGCGGCGAGAATCCCGGCCCCGCCCCCGGGTTTTTGCGCCGACTACGGCTGGACGGCCTGCTCGCGCCTCTGCCCGAAGCGCTCCGAGCGCGGGCTTCGCCCGCGCCAGGTGGGGGTAGCTCGAAGGGGGGCAGAGCCCCCCTTCGAAGCCTCAAAAGAGCCGCCGGGCCTCCCGGAAGTCGGGGTCGCGCTCGACCTCGGTGGCCAGCGCGTCCAGGGCCTGCCGTGTCGCCCCATCGGGACCGCCGCGCGCGAGCTGTTCCAGGAGCTGCTGCGCGCGCTGCTCCCAGCCGCGGGCTTTTGGCGTGTAGGCCCACGGATTGGAGGCGGTCAGCTTGCTTCGCTGGATCGCATCCCGGAGCGCTCTGGCTCGCTCGAGCAGGGAGGACCCGCTCGCGGGCCGCGGCGCGGCCGCTGGTGCGCGGCGGGGCGCTGGTGGCCGCGGCTTGGCGGCACGTCGCGCCGGCGCGACCGACCCTCGGGGCCCGTCCCCCTGCGGGCGCCGGTCGGCGTCCCCTCGGCGGGCCTTCGCGGCCCGACTCGCGGCGGCCTTCTTCCCCTTCGCCGTCCCCGTCTTGGCTCCCGACCTCTTGCCGTGCTTGGTGGCCACCGTCGTATCGCCCTCCTCGATCTGGGGTGAGTGATTGGCTCGTAGCGGGAGAAGCCGGGTGAAATGATACATCGCAAGGCCTCGCGCGCGAAGGGGGGGAGCGGCAGTGCCGGCGAGGGGTCCTCGACTCGCATCGCTCGGCTCCGTGAATAAGTTGACCGGCGGGGTCCCCTGGGGAGACAATGGGATCATACAACACGGCCGCCAAGGGGGCTGAATGCCGCGACAGAGACTGGACCTCCCCCCCATCGAGCACCTGTCGATCCTCGACGCCGACGGCAACATCGACACCCAGCTCGAACCGAAGATCCCGGCCGACGACCTCAAGCGGCTCTACCGGACGTTCCTTCTGGCGCGGCGGTTTGACGAGCGGATGCTGCGCCTCCAGCGCCAGGGGCGGATCGGCACCTTCGGGCCGATTCGGGGACACGAGGCGGCGGTGCTCGGGAGTGTCTACGCGCTCCGCCAGAGCGACTGGATCGTCCCGTACTATCGGGAGTGGCCCGCGTACATGTGGCGCGGGTGGCCGCTCGAGAATCTCATCCTCTTTTACGGGGGCTTCGCCGAGGGGATGCGGGTGCCGGATGGCTATCACGATCTCCCTCTGTGCATCCCGATCGCGAGCCAGGTGCCCCACGCCGTCGGCGTCGCGTACGCGGCCCGGTACAAGGGCGAGGACAGCGTGACGCTCTGCTACCTCGGCGACGGCGCGACCTCCCACGGGGACTGCCAGGAGGCGATGAACTTCGCCGGCGTCTTCCAGGTGCCGCTCGTCTTCCTGTGCCTCAACAACCAGTGGGCGATCTCCGTCCCGCGCTCGAAGCAGACCCACGCCAAGACGCTCGCCCAGAAGGCCGTCGCCTACGGGTTCCCGGGCGTCCAGGTGGACGGCAACGACCTCCTGGCGGTCTACGTCGCGACCAAGGCGGCCGTAGATCGGGCCCGGCAGGGCGGGGGGCCCACGCTGATCGAGGCCGTGACCTATCGGCTCTCGATGCACACCACCGCGGACGACCCGACGAAGTATCGCAGCGCGGACGAGGTGAAGGCCTGGGAAGCCAAGGAGCCGCTCCCGCGCTTCCGGCGCTACGTGGAGCGGAAGGGCGTGATCGACGAGCGGGTCCACGCCGCGCTGGAAGCGGAGGTCGATGCCCAGATCCGGGAAGCGATCGAGCGGGCGGAGGCTCGGATGCAGCCGAACCTGCTGGACGTCTTCGACCAGGTCTACGCGGAACGGCCCGCGGAACTCGAGGCGCAGCGGCAGGAGCTGGCGCGGGACCTCGAGGAGATCGGGGAGGCGCCGGCCCGCTGACGGCGGGGGGGAGCGGCCAAACCGATCAGGAGTGGGGGCACGGGATGGCCCAGGAGAGCCGGAAGCTGACGCTCGTCAAGGCTATCAATCTCGCCCTCCATCAGGAGATGGAGCGTGACGACGACGTCATGGTGCTCGGCGAGGACGTCGGCGTCGACGAAGGCGTCTTCCGCGTCACCGAAGGCCTGCTCAAGAAGTTCGGCGAGCAGCGCGTAATCGACACTCCCCTCGCCGAAGGGGCCATCGTCGGCATGGCGATCGGCATGGCGATCTACGGGCTGAAACCGATCCCGGAGATCCAGTTCTCCGGCTTCGCCTTCCAGGCCTTCCATCAGGTCGAAAACCACGCCGCGCGCTATCGGGCCCGGACCCGGGGCCGCTACCACATCCAGATGGTGATCCGGATGCCGTACGGCGGCGGGATCCGCGCCCTCGAGCACCACTCCGAGAGCGAGGAAGCCTACTACGCCCACACGCCCGGCCTGAAGATCGTCGTCCCGTCCGGCCCCCGGAACGCCCGGGCCCTGCTCGTCAGCGCGATCCGGGATCCGGATCCGGTCGTCTTCTTCGAGCCGAAGGCCCTCTACCACGCCATGCGCGAGGAAGTCCCCGACGCCGAGGAGACCTGGCCGATCGGCAAGGCGCGGATCGTCCGCGACGGGCGCGACCTCACGCTGATCGCCTACGGCGCCATGCTCCACAAATGCCTCGAGGTGGCGGAGCGCGTCAAGGCGGAGGACGGTGCCGAGGTCGAGGTGATCGACCTCCTGTCCGTCTCGCCGATGGACGCGGAGACCATCGCGACCTCGGTGCGGAAGACCGGACGGGCGGTCGTCGCGCACGAGGCGCAGCGGACCTGCGGCGTCGGCGCCGAGGTGATCGCGCGGATCGTGGAGGCCGCCTTCCTCCAGCTTCAAGCGCCCATCCGCCGGGTCACGGCGCCCGACATCGTCTACCCGGGCTTCGCCCGGGAGCGGGGCTGGCTCCCCGACGCCGACCGGGTGCTGCGGGCGGTGCGCGAGACGCTCGCCTTCTAGTGCCGGGCCGAGAGGCTTCGCATCTCTGCGTCCTCGGTCGTCACCGGCCCTCAACGTATGAGGCATACGCCTCAGGCCGGCTCCTTCCTGCGTCCTTGATCTGCTCGCCTCTCGGCCCGGCACGACACGCTTCGGTTGCATGAGAGGCGCCACGATGGCCAGGGAGTTCAAGCTGCCGGACCTCGGTGAGGGTCTCACCGAGGCGGAGATCGTGCGGGTCCTCGTCGCGGAGGGCGAGGAGGTCAAGGAGGACCAGCCCCTCCTCCTGGTCGAGACCGAGAAGGCGCAGGTCGAGCTGCCCTCGCCGTACGGCGGGCGCGTCGCGAAGGTTCACGTCCGCGCGGGCGAGCGCGTCAAGGTGGGCTCGGTGCTGGTGAGCTTCGAGGACGGGCGGGCCACGGCCGCGCCCGCGGCCAAGCCCGCGGGCCCGGCGCCCGCGCCGACAGCCGCGCCGGCGGTGCCTGCCGCCGCCCCCGCAGCCGGCGCGCCCCCGGCGGCCACGCCGGCTAC
>CAZDYT010000148.1:0-8299 GCA_964509395.1 uncultured bacterium | reverse complement strand
TGGGCTGGGCTCCGTGATCACGCTCGCCCTGGCGGGACGGCTCGTGAACCAGGTGGACCCGCGGTGGCTGGTTTCGGTGGGCGCGGCGATCATCGCGTACTCCCTCTATCTGATGGCGTCGCTGAGTCTGGCTGCCGACTTCTGGACGGTGCTCTGGACGCGCTTCGTCCAGGGGCTTGGGATGGGCCTGGTGTTCGTCCCACTGACAACCATGAGCCTGGCCCTCGTGCCGGCGGCGCGCATGGCGAACGCCACCGGCATCTTCAACGTCGTGCGCAACCTCGGCGGAAGCGGCGGCATCGCGCTGTTGACGACGCTGTTCGCGCGGCAGACGCAGGCCCATCAGGCCAGCCTCGTGGGCCGGGTGACGGCGTGGGATCCGGCGACCGCCGAGCGACTCGGTCTCCTGGAACGGGCGTATGCCGCGGGGGGCGCGGACGCGTCCACGGCGCGCCTGCAGGCGCTTCAGCGGCTCTATGACGACGTGCAACGGCAGGCCGCCATGAAGGCGTTCCTCGACGACTTCTGGGTGCTCACCCTGGTGTTCGTGGCGTTCGTCCCCCTGGTCTGGTTCATGGCACGACCGCCGGAGCCGACCCCGGAGCAGAGCGAGGTTCTGAAGTCCATCGAGGCGGCGTGACCGCCCCCTCACGCCGATGGCTCTTCGCCTGCCGCAGTTCGGTCGAGCCCGGGATGCGTGGCCGGGAATCACCATCAGCGGGATCGTCGTCGTGGCGGCCGCGGTCATCGCGGACGCGTTCGGGGAGCCGCCACGAGGTGGAGCGCGACTCCTCGTCGGGCTCGCCCTCGGCCTGGTCCTGATCGCGCTGGGCTACGTGCTTCGCTTCCGGGAGAAGCGCCGGCCGTAGGGGAGGGGAGACTCCGGTGCGGTATGACCTCGTGCTCAAGGGCGGCCATCTCATCGACCCCGCGTCGGGGCTCGACGAGCGGCGTGACGTCGCATTCTCGGCCGGCCGGGTGGCCGCCGTGGAGCCCGACATTCCCACCCAGGCGAGCCGGGAGACCGGGGACCTCGCCGGCGCCTACATTGCCCCGGGTTTGATCGACCTCCATGCCCACGCCTTCATCGGAGGCCACGACCTCGGGATCGAAATCGACGCCATCTGCGGGTCCACGGGGGTGACCACGCTCTGCGACGCCGGGAGCACGGGTGCCGCCAACTTTCCGGGTCTCCGCGAGTACGTGATGGCGCGCTCGGAGACGCGGGTTCTCGCCTTCCTGCACATCGCGGCCATCGGGCTCACGCACCTCGGGATCGGGGAGCACTGCTTCCTCGACTACTCCGACTCCGACCTGGCGGCGGGCGTGGCCCGTGAGCACCGCGACGTGATCCTCGGGATCAAGGTGCGCGAGCAGGTCGAGGTCGTCGGGGCGCACGCGCTCGAGCCGCTGCGGCGCGGGATCCGCGCGGCGGAGGCGGCGCGCGTGCCGGTCATCGTGCACGTAAACAACCCGCCGGTCGAGTACGGCGAGGTGCTGGCGCTACTGCGGCCGGGCGACATCGTGAGCCACTTCCTCCACGGACGCGGCTCGGGCATCCTCGGCGACCGCGGGCGCATCAAGCCCGCCGTCCACGAGGCGCGGCGCCGCGGCGTCCTATTCGACGTGGCGCACGGACGGAACCACGTGAACTTCCCCGTGGTCCGGAAGGCGTTCGAGCAGGGGTTCTACCCGGACACGATCTCCTCGGATCTCACCCGGCCCGGGCGGGCCGGCGTCGTCAGGGACCTTCCGACGACGCTCTCGAAGTTTCTGAGCCTCGGGATGCCGCTCGCGGACGTGGTCCAGTCGGCCACGGCGGCGCCCGCGAAGGCGATCGGCCGGAGCGGCGAGCTCGGCACCCTCCGAGTGGGTGCCTGGGGGGACGCGGCGGTGTTCACCATCGAGGAAGGGCGCTTCGCGTACCAGGACGCCGACGGCAACACGCTGGAGGGCACAAGGCGGTGGGTACCGCGCCTCACCGTTCGCGCCGGCCGGGTCTGGTGGCGGGCGTCCGGGAGTTAAGCGGCGGCGCGACCCCAGAAGAGCCAGAGGATGAGGAGCCCGAGCGCGACCCGGTAGACGACGAAGACGCTGAGCGTCCGACGCTGGAGGTAGCGGAGGAGGAACCACACCGCCGCGAGGCCCGCAGCGAATGAGGCGAGCAGGCCGAGGCCGAGCGCGGCGGCTTCCCCGGGGCCGGGGCCGGCCCGGAGGAGCGTGGCGGTCCTGAGAAGCCCAGCGGCGGCCGTGATCGGCAGGCCGAGGAGGAACGCGAAGCGGGCCGCGGTGGGCCGGTCGAGGCCGGCGAACAGGCCGGCCGAGATGGTGATGCCGGAGCGGGAAGTGCCCGGGATCAGCGCGATCGCCTGCGCACAGCCGATCGCCAGGCTCCGCGCGATCCCGACCTCGCGGAGCTCCCTGACCCGCGCCCGCGCCGCCTGACGGTCGGCCCACCAGAGGACGAGCCCCCAGCCGATCAGCGAGAGGGCCACGACCGGGGCACCCCGCAGACGGCGCTCGATGGCGTGCTCGAGCAGGAGGCCGGCGAGCCCGGCGGGAATGGAGCCGGCGACGACCGCGACCCCGAGCCGGACATCGGCCGCGCGTCCCGCCAGGGTGCCGCGCCCGAGGCCGAGGAGGTCCCGGCCGAACCAAGAGAGAAGGGCCAGCGCCGTCCCCAGGTGGACCGCGGCGTCGAAGCCAAGGCCCTGGGCCGGCCAGCCGAGCAGGGCGGGGACGAGGATCAGGTGCCCCGAGGAGGAGATCGGCAGAAACTCGGTCAGGCCCTGGACGAAACCCAGCACCAGGGCCTGGAGAGCGCTCACGCGGGGTCGGGCGCGCCGGCGTCTCGTTGCGCTCCCTCTCCCTCCCGCGGAACGGAGAGGGTCGCGGTGAGAGTGGGAATATCAGCCCCCTCACCCGGCCCTCTCCCCCGGTGGGGGCGAGGGAAAAGAAGCCAGCCGCTGGGGTCTAGCCGGTGATGTCCTCGCCGCCATCAACCCCCATGACATTGCCCGTCATCCAGTATGTGTTCGAGTGCGAGAAGGCGACGATGGCGCGGGCGACGTCGGGAGGCGTGGTGAGGCGCCCGAACGGGTTCCGCGCCAACGCGACGGCCTTGATCTTCTCCGACCCCGGGATCTTCTGGAGCGCGGGCGTGTCGGTCACACCCGCCCGGACGGCGTTGACCGTGATCCCCCGGGGCGCCAGCTCCATGGCGAGCTGGCGGACGTGGGACTCGAGGGCCGCCTTTGCGCCGGAGACCGGCCCGTAGGAGGGGAGAACGCGCGTCCCCCCGCCGCTCGTCATCGCGAAAATTCGACCGCCTTCCCGCATCAGGCCGCGGACGACGATGTCCTGGGTCCAGTAGACCAGCGTGTGGGCCATCACGTCGAGGGTCATCTCCATCTGGTCCTTGGACGCCGCTTCCTTGATCGGCTCGGCGATGAAGGGCCTGAGGGTCCCGAAGGCGAGAGAGTGGAGCAGGACGCGGAGCCGGCCCGGCTCACCACGCGCCTCGAGGTGCTTCTGCACGGCATCCAGCACCTCGGTCCGGCGATCGGGGTCGGCGGCGTTGACGTTGAAGAAGAGGGCCTCGCGGCCCTGCCGCCGGATCTCACCGGCGATGCGCTCGGCGTTCGGCAAGGTGGCCTTCCGATCCAGGTGGACGCCGACGATCGACATGCCCGCCCCGGCGAGCGCGAGCGAGGCGGCCTCGCCGAAGCCGGACGACGCCCCGAGGATCAGGGCCCAGCCGGCCAGCTGAATCGGCGGGTCAGGGGTCATGGCACGTGTCCGGCGATGTCGGGTCGGTCGGCATGCGCGGCCATTCTACCGCACGGCCGAGCGCGCTGACAATCGAGCGGCCGCGGGCCGGCCCGCGCCGTCGCCGGCGTACCTCGGCGGGGTCGGCTTGCCCGGCGCATGACGCTGCGAGTACAATCACGCGTAGCGGATCGCGGGATGCCTCAGACGGCCGGCATCATCCTCATCGGGAACGAGATCCTTTCGGGCAAGATCGTCGACGCCAACGCCACGTACCTCTGCCGGCAGTTCCGGGAACTGGGTGTGGAGGTCCGGAAGGTCTCGGTGATCCCGGACGAGGCCGACCTCATCGCGCGCGAGATCCGCGAGTTCCAGCAAGCCTACACGTGGGTCTTCACGTCCGGTGGCGTGGGGCCGACGCACGACGACGTCACCATCGAGGGCGTCGCCCGGGGCCTCGGGTTCCGGGTGATCCGGCATCCCCTCCTGGTCGCGCGACTCGAGGAGGTGTACAAGGGGCGGCTCAACGACGCGCGCCTCAAGATGGCCGAGGTGCCGGAAGGTGCCGACCTGCTCGCGATGGACTCGCTGCTCGTCCCCGTCTTGCTGATCCGCAACATCTTCATCCTCCCCGGCGTGCCGGAGATCTTTCGCCAAAAGTTCGAGGCGATCAAGGAGCGGTTCCGCGAGCGGCCGTTTCTGCTCCGCAACGTCTACGTCCGCATCGGGGAAGGGACGCTCGCCGAGCACCTGAGCGCGATGCTGGGGGAATTTCCCGAGCTCCTCTGCGGCTCGTACCCCGAGTTCTCCAACCCGGAGTACAGGGTGCGGGTGACGCTCGAGTCCAAGGACCCGGAGTACCTCGAGCGGGCGTTCGGCTACCTCCTGGCGCGGCTCCCCGCGGAAGCGGTGGTCCGCGTCCAGTGAGGCCGGCACCGGGTTGTCCCCGGCGAGCTCGCCGCTCACCGCCGCCCTTCCCAGCCCGCGACGTGGGTGGCGAGGAAGCGCTCCCAGGCCTCCCAGTACGCCGCACCCCCGACCAGATACGTGTCGTTGTGGCGGGCGCCGGTGATCGTGAAGAACACCTTCGGCTCGCGCGCGGCTTCGAAGACGGCGCGTCCCTGTCGGAATGGGACCACCTCGTCGGCGTCGCCGTGCAGGACGAGGACCGGGACCCGAACCTCGGCGATGCGCGCGAGTGTGTCGTAGCGAGTCCGGAGGAGATACCCCGCGCCCGGGAGCGTCGCGTTGGCCATGGCCCGGACGGACGTAAACGGGGTCTCGAGGATGAGGGCGGCCGGCGGGTCGTCCACGGCGAGCGCGGCCGCGACGGCCGCGCCGAGGGAGCGGCCGAAGTAGACGATCCGCTTCGCGTCCGTCGCTTCGCGGCGGCGGAGCCACGCGCGGAATGCCCGCGCATCCCGATAGGTCCCGGGCTCCGAGGGCGTCCCCTCGCTCTGGCCGTAGCCCCGGTAGTCGAAGAGCAGCACCGCCACCCCCAGGCGGCGGTGCAGCCGGTGGAGGTTCTCGAGGCGGTGCGAGATGTTGCCGGCATTGCCGTGGCTCCAGAGGAGCGCGACGGAGCGGGCTCCCGGGACGTACCAGCCGTGAAGGTGCACGCCGTCTTCGGCGGTCACGCGAACGTCCTCGAACGCGAGCCCGTAGTCGGCCGGAGTTGCCTCGAGGCGGCGCGTCGGGTAGTAGATAAGAGACCGCTCGACGGCGCTGCCGCAGCCCGTGACGAGCGCGAGCGTGGTGGCGAGGAGGGCGCGCACGCGGTTATTCTAGCGCCGTGGCCGATCCCCGTGGCACAACGGTGGAGTACGCCTCGGGCCGCACCCGCGCCGCGTCCTGGGCGCGAGCTACGCCCGAAGGTCACGCGGGATGAGGAAGGCCGCCCGCCGGTGACGCGGTGAGGCACAATGTGGACTAGGGCTGCTGGGGTCTCGGCCGCCGCCCGAGGCGGTGGGGCGAAGAAACTTGACTCGTTGACCACGGGCTTCGTGCTTCAATCCCACTAACGCGGGGGACGAGCGTGGGCTTGCCTCGAGGCTGCTGGTGTGGCGATCCGGACCGGGCAGGGCGCGGTCGGGGCCGACGCGACGCGTGGGGCCCGACGGTGATGCGCGTCGGGACCAGACGCGCCGCGACGGTCCTGGCGGGGGTACTCCTGGCGTCGTGCGCCACCCAAGAGTCCGCGTCCCGACCGGCACCGGCGGCGCCCGCCTTCCCGCCCCGGGCGCTGTCGATGGAGGTGGCGCCGGCGGCCCACGAGGCGGACGCCGAGCGCTGGACCGGCGTGGTAGTCGAGCCCGTCACCGAGGCGCTCGCGACCGCCCTCGGCCTTTCGCGGGTCGAGGGCCTCTACGTTCGTGAGGTCGAGCCCGGAAGCCCGGCGGAGCGCGCCGGCGTCCGCGCGGGCGATGTGCTGCTGCTCGCGGCAGGCCGGTACCTCGGCCGGCCCGAGGTCCTGCCGGACGTGCTCGCTGGCCGCCCGGTCGGCTCGTCGGTGGACGTGGCGCTCCGTCGCGGAGGTGACCTCTTGACGGTCAGCCTTTCCGTCGCCGCCTCTCCCGCCGGCCGGCTCATGACCGTCATCCAGGTGCCCCGCGGGTTGGTTCAGATCGCGGCGGAGGGCGCCGTCCTGTATGCGTACGGGACGGTGCCGGGGGCGCAAGACCGAGGCATCGTCCCGCTCCAGCTCCCCGCGGGCCCGCTCCCGCCGATCGGGCCGCGCGCCGTCGCGTCCCCGGGGGCGGAGCGGGTCATCGCGGCGGATGCGGAGCGGATCTACCTCGGGTGGGCGGCCTCCGAGGTCTACATCGACTACTACGAGGTTCAGTCAGGCCGCGTCGGCCGACTCCCGGTCCGCGGCGCGGAGAGCCTCGCGAACCGATGCCGGGCGCAGGGGCTGACCCGCGTCGGCCCGGAGCTGTGGATGGCCTGCCAGCGCTCCGAGGGGCCCGCGGTCGTCCGGATCGACCTGGGATCCGGGGCGGCGCGGATCGAGCCCCTGCCGGCAACCTACTGGGGTGGGCTCGCGTTCGACGGGGCGGGCGTTCTGTGGCTCTGCTGCGCCGCGGGCGGCCGGGTTTCCCTCTCGCGGACTGACCTGGCCTCGGGCGCGACCAAGGTGGTCCCGCTCCCGGAGCCGGTCGTGAGCATCGCGGCAGATCAGCGGGCGGTCTATCTCCTCGGCGCGAACGGGATCTTTCAGCACAAGCCCTGGCGCTGAGCGCGTCGGCGCGGCGGGTGTGGGCTCGGGTCGGAGAAGGAGCGTGACGGCGATGGCACAAGGGCACGGGCAGGCTGGACGCTGGGCGGGATTCGTGCTCATCGGAGCGGCGCTCCTCTGGCCTGCCGTGGCGGGGGCGCGCACGGCCGACGTTCACGTCGTGATCACGGTGGACCTCCAGCGGATCCATCCGAACGCGCCCCCGGACGAGCCTCTGGAGCCGGCTCCCGCTATCGCCGAGCGGGCACGGGAGCTCATCGCGGCGCACCCGGCCTTCCGGGAGGTCACGGTGAGGATCACCATGAGCGAAGCGCCGCCCAACCCCCGCGTGCCGGCGGATTTCCTCCGGCTCGTGGATCAGGGCGTTGACGACGTCGTGGTCGTCCACCTCGGCTACCACGTCCGCCTCGACAGCTTCCGCGCGACAGGAAAGGCTGGCGTCCAGGGGTTCGTCGCGGTCCACAACGTCGCCGGGCGGCGCAAGGTGGCCTCCCGCGAGTTCACGGTGGCGGCCTCGTATCCAGGCGAGGTGACCAAGGAGGCCGTGATCCAGGCGGAGCTCGCGGCCCGCGCCCGCGGGGCGGCGGTCCCGGTCGAGGAGCTGGAGCTGGGGCTACTGGATGGCGCCGTCAAGGCGCGGCTCGCCCGGGAGCTCGGGTCGGCCCTGGCGGTTTACCATCCCGCGTCGCTTCCACCCCTCTCGAAGCAGGCCGTCCAGGAGGGCATGCTCCGGATGGCGCGCTTCCTGGCGAGCGCGCCGGACCGACGTGAAGAAGCCATCCAGATGCTCGAAGGCTATCTCACGCGGTATCCGGCCTCGCCCGACCGGGCCGAGCTCGAGCGGCGGCTCCGCCAGCTCAAGCAAGCATCCGGGCCCGATCCGGCCCAGGACGCCCAGCGGCAGCGGGAGCGCGCCGCGAACGGCATCACGCGATCCCTCACGGCGGCCGAGCTGGCGGAGCTGTTCGAGCGGCTGGTCGGATCGAAGATCGAGGTGCGCGCCTTCAAGCTCGATTGGCGTGACGACGCGGTGGTGATGACGCCGATGAGCAAGAACCAGGACTTCCTCATGGAGGGCACACCTCCGCGGCTGCGCGAGCTCGAGGCCGATCCCTCGCCGATTTACGTCCTGGTCGTCGGACGGCGGTCCGACCCGCGCATCCCCCTCGTGGATGTCAAGGTGCCGGTGGTGCGCTGGCTCGGCTGTCCGAAGACCGCGTGTCCCTAGCCCGACTTATTCCCGAAGCGTCGGGCGGGTCCTGCCGCGGCGAACAGCCCACCGGCGTCCTCGCGGCG
>CAZDYT010000147.1:0-8320 GCA_964509395.1 uncultured bacterium | reverse complement strand
GAGCGCTCTGTCGGCATCGTCAGCACGCGCTCGGCCCCGCCGACGAGGAGGACGTCCGCGGCGCCCGAGGCGATCTCGAACAGCGCGTGGCGGAAGGCCGCATGGCTCGACGCGCACGCGGTCTCGAAGCGGGTCGCGGCGACGGTGGGAATGCCGAGCGCGGAGGCCATCTGGGGCCCCATGTGGAGCTGAGCCTCGCCGGCCTCGCCGACGACGTTCCCGACGTAGATGCCCTGGATCCGGTCCGGCCGGATGTCGGCGTCGGCCAGGGCCTCGGCGGCCGCCTCTGCGAAGAGTTCCGCGCAGGTCCGTTCGTGCCTGCCGAACTTCGTGACGCCGACCCCGATCACCGCGACGTGGCGCATGGCGGTCTCCTCGTGGCCCTCGAATGCACCGCACCTTCATTGTAGCCGACGCCGCAGGCCGCGCAAAGGGTTCGCCATGCTAGCATGGCTCGCGGTGAACAACCGCGTCGGGCTCTGCATCGTCGGCTGCGGACGCTTCGCGACGTTCCACGCGCGCGCGGCCCGCGGGCTCGGCGGGCGGGTCGCGCTCTTCTTCGCGAGTCGTGAGCCGGCACGGGCGGAAGCCTACCGGCGCCGCTTCGGGGGCGTCGGCGCGTTCGGGGACTACGAGGCCGCCGCGGCCGACGCCCGCGTGCATGCGCTCCTCTTCTGCACCCCGCATCACGTCCACCTGGAGAACCTCCGTCTCGCCGTCAAGCACCGGAAAGCGGTGCTCCTCGAAAAACCGATGGCCCGCACCCTCGAGGAGGCCGACGCGATGCTCCGCGAGGCCCGGGCCGCCGGCATCCCGTTCATGGTCGGGGAGAACTTCCACTTCGTGCCGGCGTTCGTCGCCGCGCGGCGGCTTCTCGCCGCGGGCGCGATCGGCGGCGTGCGACAGATGCTCTGCGCCCCGCGGGGCTACTGGCGGCCCGCGGGCTGGCGCCGTCGCCGGGCCGAGACCGGTGGCGGCGTGCTGATCGACGCCGGGGTGCACTACATCCACCTCCTCCGCGACTGGGGCGGGCCGATCGCGCAGGTGAGCGCGGTGGCGCCGCCGAACCTCTTCACCGAGCTGGAGGGTGAGGACACCGCGCTCGTCCTCGCGCGGTTCCGGAGCGGGGCGGTCGCCGTCCTGGCAAGCTCGCTCGCGGCGCCGGGCCTCCCTCCGGGGCGGCTCGTGTGGGTGACGGGGAGCGAGGGCTCGCTGGCCGTCGACGCACGCGGCCGGTATCTCTGGCTGCGCCGGCGCGGCCGCAGGCGCTTCCGTGTGTTCTTTCGGGATCGGCGCGGACTGCGTACACAGCTCGCGGAGTTCCTCGCGGTCGTCCGCGACGGTCGGCCGCCTGTCTTGCCGGCGGCGTCCGCGCGAGAGGACCTCGCCGTGGTGCTGGCCGCCTACCGCTCGATCGAGACCGGTCAGGTGGTCAACCTCCCAGAGGAGAGCGCCTGAAGCGCTCGTTTGGGAGGCTCACATCGCTTGCGGCGCGTTTACCACCCCAGTGTCGATTTGCCCGTCCCACCCGAGCCGCCGGGGTCGGCACTCATCTGAGAGCGCCGGACTGACGCGGGCTTGGGCCCTGCCCGCCCCTGGCACTTCCCTTGCTCCACGCTGGCCGGATTCCGCTTATCGCGGAGGAGGCACACCATGCGTGGACAGGGACGCACAAGACCGTGGCGATGGAGCGCCGCCCTGCTGGCCGTGGGGGCGCTGCTCGCGGCGGGCTGCGGGGATTCGGGTTCGATGTCGCGCAGCGCGACTTCTGTCACCGGCCCGACGGTCGCCAGTGAGCAGACGCACTCCATCGACGTGGAGAAGAAGAAGAAGAAGGGGAAGGACAAAGACGGCAAGCACAAGGGGCGGCCCGAGGCCGAGCTCTACGGCCTGGTGGCGAACAAGGCCGGCACCTGTCCGACGACCACGTTCACGGTGAATGGGACCTCGGTGCGGGCCAACGGGGTCACGGAGTACGAGGAGTCCCTGACGTGCCTGACCCTGGCGAACGGCAACCTCGTCAAGGTCGAGGGGCAGCCGCTCGGAGACGGCACGGTCCTGGCGCGCGAGGTCAAGCTCGTCGCCGAGGCGGCGCCGGCCGGCGCTGTGCCCGGCGTGAGAGTGGCCCTGGTCGCTGGCGGGGTCGAGGTCGCCTTCCGGATCACGAACCCCGAGGGCAAGTTCGAGTTCGAGAACACGACGCCGGGGAGCTACGACCTGACCGTTAACGGATGTACGACGCCGCTGGCGAGCGGCATCAGCCTCGTGGCCCAGAAGAACGAGGTCGAGGGGAAGCTCGCACCAAGCGCCTCGGCGATCTGCGGGGTGGTCCTCGTGCGCCTCGAGGTGAAGCAGGGCAACCACGACCTGACCACCGCGAGCCCATCGCCGAGCCCCACGCCGACGGACTGAGCGACGCCCCGGAGTCCCCCAGGGGTTCCGGGGCGTTGCCTTGTCCAGAGGAGCCCCCCGCCCCGGTTGGCGGGTGCGTGGATCTCGGCCTCCGTGCCGCGTCCGGGCCCGGGCCTGAAACCCTCCGCGGGTCCCCCTGACCTCGGGAGCGATGAAGCTGAACCGGGAGTTTGACGTCACACTAAGAGCGTGGGGGCGATCACCCTCCGCTTCGGCGCGTGCGGACGCCCGGGCCGGAGGAGGGTGACCCGCTGCAGTGGCCGGAAAGAACACCGGCTCGGCCGAGCGAGCGCGCCGAGCCGGGCACGTGAGGGGAGGGCATGACGGGATGCGACGGATTCTTGGCTCGATGCTCCTGATCAGCTTCGTGGTCGGATCGTTCGCGGCCTGTGCCGTGCAGCAGGAACCGGTCGTGACGACGCCGCGCACCTACCAGGGCGCCGGGGCCGGGGCTGCCGTCGGCGCCGCGGCCGGGGCGCTGATCGACAAGAACAACCGGTGGCGCGGCGCCGTCATCGGCGGGGCCCTGGGTGCCGTCCTCGGAGGCACGCTGACGGAGATCTCGACACGCGCGGCGCGGGAGGCCGCGGCTGAGAACCGGCCGGTGGCGTATCAGAGCGCCGATGGCTGGCAGCGTGTGGAGGCCTATCCTCAGGGGATCGGCCCGAACGGGTGCCGGCAAGTCAAGGAGCAGGTCTACCAGAACGGGCAGCTCGTGCGGGAACAGATGCGCGAGGTCTGCTAGATCCCCCGGAAGGGGGCTCCGCCCCCCTTCCGGACCTCCCCCCAGGGGGTTGCGCCGGCGAAGCCGGCGCTCGGAGCGGAACACCTTGAGGCGTTGCGGTAGTTCTCTCGCGAGTGGGGCGGTTTGTCCGACAGGCTCCTAGCCCTGATCGGCCGATTCCTGGGACGGCTGGTTGGGCCGCGGGTGGCGCCGCACGCCGCCCCCGAGCGCGCAGGCGCAGGGGGACCCCTTCGGCTTCCTGCCGCAGACGAAAGGCTGCGGCAGGAGGCGAACGGGTGCCGAGCCTGCGCGCGAGCGGGGCAAGGCGGCGACAGGCCCCGCGGCCCGTCGGAGGTCCCAACGATTCGCCGATCAAGGCTAGGTCCCCCGCAAGGGGGCTCCGCCCCCCCCCCAGAAAAGCTACCGGATGATGGTCTGGCTCTGTTCCCGGAGGAACTGGGCCACGTAGTACGGCCCGAGCGCGGCCTTGCCCGACGAGCCGGACCACTTCCATCCGCCGAACGGGTTGATCCCCGGCCAGGCGCCCGTCGTGGCCCCCGCCCGCCGGTTCACGTAGGTGACGCCGGCCTCGATCCCGTCCAGGAAGTGCTGCACCTCGCCCTCGTCCTCGCTGAAGATCCCCGCGGTCAGCCCGTACTCGCCGTCGTTGGCGCGCGCGATGGCCTCCTCGAGGGAGTCGACCTCGGCGAGCACGAGCAACGGCACGAACAGCTCCTCGCGCTCGAGCCGGTGCCCCGGCGGGAGCCCCGTCACGAGGGTGGGCTCGACGAAGTAGCCCCGGGCGAGCTCGCCGTCCTCGAGGACACGGCCTCCGGTGACCACGCGGCCATCCCGCCCCGCCTCGGTCGCGGCCCCGGCGAAGGTGCGGACGGCGGCCTCGTTGATCAGCGGGCCGAGGAAGACCTCCTTGCGGACCGGGTCACCGACCCGGATCGTCCGCGTCTTCGCGACGAGCGCCTCGGTGAACGCCGTCGCCACCCGCCGGTCGACGTAGACGCGCGAGCAGGCGCTGCACTTCTGGCCGCCGAGCCCGTAGGCGGAGCGCATCACCCCCTCGGCGGCGGTCTCGAGGTTCGCCGTGGCGGTGACGATCGCGGGGTTCTTGCCGCCGAGCTCGAGGATGCACGGCCGGATCGCCGTCCGGTTGAAGCGCTGCCAGATCGTCCAGCCGACGGCCTTCGAGCCGGTGAAGATCAGCCCCGCCACCTCGTGCGACTCGACCAGCTCCGCCCCCACGACCCCGCCCGGGCCGGTCACGCAGTTGAAGGCGCCGGTCGGGAGCCCGGCCTCGAGGAGGATCTCGCCGAGCCTGAGCCCGAGCCACGGCGTGTCCGACGCCGGCTTGAGCACGACCGTGTTCCCGGCGACGAGCGCGCCCGCGCTCATCCCGGTGGCCAGTGCCAGCGGGAAATTGAACGGCGAGATCACCGCCCAGACGCCGTACGGCTTGAGGGTCGAGCGCGTCCGCTCGGACGGGGAGAGCCGCCCCATCGGGCGGTCGTAACCACCGGCTTCTTCGAAGACCTGGCAGTAGTAGCGGATCAGGTCGGCGGCTTCCTCGACGTCGCCCAGCGCTTCGTACCGGTTCTTCCCCGCCTCCAGGCTCATGATCGCGGCCAGCTCGAAGTTCCGCTCGCTGATGAGGTCCGCCGCGCGGCGCAACCGCGCGAGCCGCTCCGGCCACGGCATGCGGCTCCAGACCGGGAACGCGGCTTTGGCCGCGGCGACCGCCTCGCGCGCGTCCTCGCGGGTCCCGGCGGCGAAGCGGCCGAGGAGTTGGCGCGTGTCCGCGGGGTTCCGATCGTCGAAGTGGGCGCGCCCCGGCCGCCGCTCCTCGCCGATGAGCATGGGGTGGGTCTGGCCGAGCTGGTCCCGCGCCTGGCGCACGGCGGCCTCGTACCCCGCGTGGAGGTCCGGGTTGTCGGCGGTGAGCGTGGCGTAAGTGATCTTCACGTAGGCCATGGCTTCACCCTCCAGAGGCCGGGAGGTCCGCGAGGCCGGTACCGCTTGCGGGTGGACCGAGCGCGTCACGGCCGAGACGAACGCCCGGCGCGCCGCTGCGGCTCGCTGACCGTATCGAAGGTCCCCTCGGTGCCGCCGAGGGAGACGGTCTAGCCCGACCTATTCACGACCGCCGCGGCGCACCCTCCGTCACCCGGCCAGCACGTCACGTAGCCCTCCTCAAGATCGCGCCGAATCAGCTCGTCCGGTCGCTTCCCGGGATCTCCGTACCCCCCGCCCCCGGCGGACTCGATCGTCAGAACGTCGCCCGCCTCCAAGGCCAGCACGCTCTTCATGGTCACCGGCCGGCCGTCGGCGAAGCGCGCCTCTGCGCGGCGCCCCGGCCCACCGCCGAGGACGCCGGGCGGGGGGTGGCGGAAGCGGTCGATGATGAGCGACGCCATCATCGGGTGCTCGACGCGGAAGGTCTTCTGCTGGCCAAGCCCGCCGCGGTGCGTCCCGATCCCGGCCGAGTCGGGGATCAGCCGCTGCTCCAGGTAGAGGACCGGCGCGATCGACTCGAGCACCTCGACGGGGAGGTTCGCGATGTTCGACGGGAACGTCGTCGTCGACCGCCCGTCGCACGCCTGCTTGCCGCCGACCCCGCCGTTCATGAACTCGAAGGTCACGAACGGCGTGCCGTCCGGCCTCGTGCCGTAGAAGGTGATGATCGGCGGCGGGGTGCCGCTGTCGGCCTGGGTGTGGGCGGGCGCGCACCGGGCGAACGCCGCGAAGACCGCGCCCTGGAGCACGAAGCCCAGGACGTGGCGGGATTGGACCGGCGCCGGCTCGACGGCGTTACAGATCGAGCCGCGGGGAGCGGCCACGGTGATTCGGCGCAGCAGCCCCTCGTTGTTCGGGATCGCCGGGACGAAGGCGCACTTGGTCGTGAAGGCGGCGTACGCGCGCGTGTACTGGAGCACCGCGTTGATCGGCGTCCGCTGCTGGGGCGACGAGCCCGCGAAGTCGAAGTGGAGGTGGCCGTCCCGCACCGTGAGCGCGAGCTTGACCGTGAACGGCTCGCCGTAGCCGTCGCCCGTCGCCTCGGCGTGATAGGTCCCGTGGGGGACGGGGGCCAGCGCCTCGCCGAGGGCCCGGTCGCTCGCATCGTGGATCGCGCGGGCGAGCCCGCGGAGGTCCGCGAGGCCGTCGTCGGCCATGATCGCCGAGATCGTCCGGAGCCCCTGCTCGTTCGCCGCGATCTGCGCGCGGAGGTCCCCGAGCACCTGGTCCGGCGCCCGCACGTTGGCGCGGATCATCTCCCAGACGGGCCGGACGGGCCGCCCCGCCGCCATGAGCTTGAGCGGCGGGATGCGGAGCCCTTCCTCGAAGACCTCGGTCGTGCTGGCGCCGAAGTAGGTCCCACCGATGTCCGTCATGTGGGCCGTGTTCGCCATGAACGCGACCAGCCGCCCGCGGTGGAAGACCGGCGTGACGATCGTGACGTCGGGGAGGTGCCCCGTGACGACCCACGGGTCGTTGGTGATCGCGACGTCGCCCGGTCGCCAGCTCGCGGAGCCGTAGAGCTCGAGGAACCGGCGGACGCCGCCCGCGGTGGTCCCGACGAAGCCGGGCGTGGAGACGGCGGACTGGGCGAGCGTCTGGCCCCGGTCGTCCGTGAGGAGCTGGGTCATGTCGTGCACCTCGCGGACGATCGTCGAGAACGAGGTGCGGATGAGCGTGGCGGCCGCCTCGTCCACCACGGCCAGGAGCCGGGCCCAGAGGATGGACGTGGTGACGGGGTCCAGAGCCTCCCGCGACCGCGGGCGCCCGGATGCCACGATGGTCGCCATGCGCCTACATTACTCCAGCTGGCCGTGCCTGCGGGGGGCCCGCCGGGTCAGGAGCGTCACCACGACGTTGCCGCTCCGGTCGATCGCGAGCCGGGCGCCGCGCGGGACGACGAGGGTGGACTCGCGCTCCTCGAGGATCGCCGGCCCGCGGAGGCTCACGCCGGCCCCCAGGGCGGCCCGGTCGTAGACGGGGGTCTCGACGAACCGCGTGCCGTCGAAACAGACGGGCCGTCGCCCGGTCCGGGCGACGCGAGGATCCACGCCGCGTGGCGTCGGCTCGATCGTGACTGGGGGGAGCGGGCTGTGGGCCCGGACGCGCCAGGACACGACCTCGAGGGGCTGGTCCCGCGCCGCCTGGCCGTAGCGCTCGCGATAGGTCCGGAGGAAAGCGCGCGCGACGGCCTCGGCTCGGGAGGCGTCGAGCCGGCCGGCCGGAAGCGGCGCCGTCACCTCGAACCCCTGGCCGGCGTAGCGCATGTCCGCCGCCCGCTCGACCGTGATCTGGCGGGCCGGCACGCCGGCGGCCCGGAGTGTCGCGATCACCTCCGCCTCCATCTCGCCGAGCAGCGTCCCGATCCGTGCCCAGTCGGCGCGATCGAGCGGCGTGAGGTATGTCCGGAGCTGATCCGTCGCGATGGGCGCGGCGAGGAAGCCGAGGGCGGCCGTGACGCCCGCGCCGCGCGGGACGATGATCCGGGAGGTGCCGAGGAGCCGCGCGACGCCGTGGGCGTGGACCGGGCCCGCCCCGCCGAAGGCAAAGAGCGGATAGCGCCGCGGGTCCTGGCCTTTCTCCAGGATGTGCACGCGCGCGGCGTTCGCCATGTTCTCGTTCACGATGCGGTGGATTCCGGCCGCGGCCTCGATCAGAGGGAGTCCCAGTGGGTCGGCCACATGGTCCTGGACCGCCCGGCGCGCCGCCTCGACGTCGAGCCGCATAGCCCCCCCGAGGAAGCGGTCGGGGGCGAGGTACCCTAAGAGGAGATCCGCGTCGGTCACGGTCGGCTCCTTGCCGCCGCGGGCGTAGCACGCCGGCCCCGGCTCCGCGCCCGCGCTTCGCGGCCCGACCCTGAGGAGCCCGAGGGCGTCGACCGCCGCGATCGAGCCCCCGCCCGCCCCGATCTCGATGAGGTCCATCGCGGGAACCCGGAGGGGAAGGCCGCTCCCCTTCTTCCCGAGGTGGACCCGCGCCACCTCGAGCTCCTGGGTCATGAACGGCTGACCCCGGTGGATGAGGCATGCCTTCGCCGTCGTGCCGCCCATGTCGAAGGCGACGAGGTCCGGGACCCGGACGTGGCGGCTGTGGAAGACGGCGGCGAGGCAGCCGAGCTCGGCAAGGATATCTCCTCGATCAAGCACGCCTTCGTCGGCG
>CAZDYT010000146.1:0-8335 GCA_964509395.1 uncultured bacterium | reverse complement strand
CCGCCCCGGTCGTCGATGCCTGCAGCCCGTCGAACGGGAGCCAGAACCAGCAGCTTGTCGTCCAGGTCACAGGTTCCAACTTCCAGAGCGGTGCGAGCGTGAGCTTCGGGGACAAGGTCATGGTCCAGGGCGTCACCTTCGTCGACGCGGGGCGGCTGGACGTCCAGATCAAGGTCCACCCGAAGGCCACCTCCGGGCCGCGCGACGTGACCGTCACCGATCTCGACGGCCAGAGCGGCACCAAGCCGGGCTGCTTCACCGTCAACTGACCGGCTCGTCGGGCCCAGGGGAGGGCGTAGAGCCGGCTCGGCGCCGACCGCGGGGCCCGGCCGCTTGGCCGATCGTCGTACCCTGACGGGCACGGGACTCATCGGGGCCTGCCTGGCCGAGCCGCTCGTCGCTCCGCGGCGAGCGCGTGGTGTTGTTCGACCTGGCCGGCTCCCAGACCGTCCGGGGCGGTTCTCGGCCCGGGGGCACCACGATGCCGGAAAGCGCGTTTGCGGTCCCTACGTTCCTCAGACCGCCCATCGCGTGGCCGGATCTGGGTTAGACGGTCTTATCAACTCAAACCTCTCCTCCCGCACTTCACGGTCCGCCACGGTCAGCGGCAGAGCGACCTCACCCGCCCCCCGGCTGTGGCCGGACCTGGACCAGGACGCGCCGCAATAAACACGTGGCCCGCCAGTTCTGGGCCGCGGGCATGGCCCGCCGGCACCGATCCCACACTTACGAGGACCTCAGCGCCATTGGGCCCAGCCACATTCACGGCCCCACGGAAGGTGAGCGCCCCTGGCCGAGCCGCAGCCAGGGTGTTCCCAGGGGCCGAACCGCGATATCCTTGTGCCTGTGCCCCGGGCTTGAAGCCGTGTTAGCGATCACGTTCCCGACCGCCACTTCTGCGAACGGAAGTGGCCGGGAGGCGCGCTCGACCTTGATCCATTTGTCTTCTCGCTGTAGTGTGTTTGCACCACTCGCCGGTCCATTCAAGCCGTTCATTCAACGGAGGTGCTCATGACAGCGCGGTCCCTGACACCGACTCTTGCGCTCCTCGCGATCGCCCTCCTTCCCGCGGCGGCCGGCGCCGAGATCCTGGTGATGCTCAACTACGAGAGCAAAGCGGGCAACCCCCTCAGGAAGGAAGGCATCGCCATCATCGACGTGGACCCGCAGTCGCCGACCGCCGGCAAGCTGCTGGCCGACATCCCGCTGCCCGGCGACCTGGTCGCCCACCACATCTTCTACAACCGCGACAAGACCAAGGCGTACGTCACGGCGCTCGGCAAGAGCGTATTGCACGTCATGGACCTCACACGGTTCCCCTTCCGCCTCACGCCGGTGCCCGTGCCCGACTGCGCGGTCCTCGAGGACGTGGTCGTCACGCCGGACAACAAGACCTGGTTCCTCACCTGCATGGGCTCGAGCAACGTCATCGTCGGCGACGCCGCCACCGACCGGCCGCTCCGGGCGATCGCCGCGCCGCATCCCGGCCCCGCGTACATCCGCTGGCCCCACGGCATCGCGCTCAACACGACCATCGACCGTCTTCTCGTCACCGACACGATCTCGCCCGACCTCAAGAACCCCGGCGAGAGCGTGACGGTCATCGAGGCCAGCAGCGGGCGCGTGCTCTCCACGCACAAGCTCACCATGAAGCCCGAAGCCAAGAGCGCGCCGGTTGAGATCGCCTTCCATCCCGGCCCCACACCCTTCGTTTTCGTCACCAACATGACGGAGGCGGCTCTCTGGATGGGCGTCTGGGACGCAGCGCGGAAGGTCTTCGACTTCCGCGTGGCCGACGACCTCACCAAGCGGGACCAGGGCTTCCCCCTCGAGATGGAGTACAACACGAAGGGTGACCGTCTCTACGTGAGCGTGGCGCAGCCCGGCGTCGTCAACGTCTACGACGTCAGCGACCCCGCCCTTCCGCGCTTTCTCCAGACCATTCCCGCCGCGCCCGGCGCGCACCACCTCGTCTTCAGCCCGGACGAGAAGTACCTCTTCGTCCAGAACAGCCTGCTGAACCTGCCGGGCATGGACGACGGGTCGATCACGGTCATCGACGTGGCCCAGGGCAAGGTCATCCGAAGTATCAACACGCTGAAGGACGCCGGCTACAATCCGAACTGCATCGTCCTGCTGCCGCCGCGCTGAGCGGGCGGCAGCGACGGAGTTCGATCACGCCGAGGCGTTCCAGCCGATCCCACGGATGTCCGGGGTCGAGAACGCTGAGGCCCTTGGCCGAGCTGCAGCGAGGGTGTTCCCGGGTTGACGGGTTTGGAAGGGTTGACGAACTGGCCGAAGGGATGGGTGGCGTCGGTGGACGCCGCCACGGGGGCGGAAAGCGGTCCATATCGGACATCCCGGTGAAAACGGAGTAAGGGTATTCGTAGGCCTACGGCAGGCCTCCCGGCCCCGGTCCTGATGCCCCTCCGGGCGGCCGATGCCCACTGAGACTCCCGCAGACGCCCCGCACAGGGCCGGAGACTTGGCCCTCTCCTACTCCTAGGGCAAGTGTGGGACGCTGGATCGGGAACCCAACGCACCCGGGAAGACCCACCGCGGCGCGGGGTTAACCTGATCACCCCAAACCCGGGGCTCGAGTCCATCCAGAGGCCGGGGATGGCCCGAAATGGCCAAGCTTGAGGACCTGACCCGCGGCGCGACGGTCAAGGGCATCCTGCCCGACGGCCCGGTGACCGTCATCGACGCCCAGTGGCACGGCTCGACGTGCGTCGAGCTGACCTACAAGGACGCCGCCGGCCGGCCGCACACGGAGTTCCTCTTCCGGGACCGGGAACCCGCCCTGGAGATCGTCGCACCCGGCCGGACGTGGTCCTTCGAGGCCGACGGCGCCCTCCTTCGCCTGGTCTCCGAAGCGTACCGGATCCGCCTGGCGCATCTCTTCGACCCGCTCTTGGCCGTCCACACGTCGATCCTGGAGCCGCTCCCCCACCAGATCACGGCGGTTTACGGCGAGATGCTGCCGCGGCAACCGCTGAGCGACGATGCTATCGACACGATGATCGAGTGCTTCGCCGGGTGCCCCACCCCAATGGGCCAGCTGCTCCTCGAGCACTTCCACGGTGCTGTAACCCGGGTAGGGGTCAGCGCCACGGCCTTCCCGCACCGCGCGGACGGTTACAACCTTCTCGTGCTCTCCGAATGGATGGAGCCGGCAAATACTGATCGGTGCATCGCCTGGGCGCGGAAAACGTATGCGGAGACGAAGCCCTTCGTTGCCTCCGGCCGCTATGTGAATTACCTGGGCGACGATGAGACGGGCGATCCGAGCGTCGCCGCGTACGGGCCCAACTGCCGGCGGCTCCAGGAGCTGAAGACGAAGTACGACCCGACCAATTTCTTCCACATGAACCAGAACATTCGCCCATTGTCTTGAGTCGCGTCGCGCCGGCGGAGCGGTAGGTGAGCCTTGAAGAGTCGCATGCTCACTCTGGGGCGGGACTGTGAGACCGATCCGGCGGGTGATCCTGCCGGGCAGCGCTCGGTTCGACTTCGTGCTGCAGCCCGACGCGACGTTCGTGAATCCGGCGCACGGCCGCTGGGCGAGGGCGATGATCTGACGGGCGAGCGCAGTCTTCACCAGGCCGGTGCGCAGCATCTCCCTCTGGCTCACTCTGAGTCCCTCCCATGTGATCATGGGAGGACATTTCTATAGCCCAACGGCAATGACGCACCGTCGCCTTGACGCTCGCCGTGCGACGGGATAGGCTCGGCGTGGCGCCGGGGTCGGTTGCCCGGGCGAGACCACCACCGCATCGGGGAGGGGACGCATGCCATACCGCATCAACCACATCCACCTGAAGGCGCCCGATCCGCGGAAGACCGCGGAGTGGTACGTGGCGGCCTTCAACTTCAAGATCGTGCGCGACGAGGTCCGGGTCTTCGGCGACCGGTTCATCCGCTGCGCGAGCGAGGACGGTGGGATGCTCGTCAACATCTCGGGGGCGCGCACCGGCGAGCGTCTCGGCCCGGGGGACGCGACCCCGCACCACGGCCTCGAGCACTTCGGCTTCGACTCCGAGGACATCCAGAAGGACATCCGGCGGCTCGAGGGGCTCGGGGCTCGCCTGCTCGAAGGGCCGACCCAGGTGCCGAACGGTCCGCTCATCGCGTTCCTCCAGGCACCGGACGACACGCGGATCGAGCTGATCCAGCCCGTCAAGCTCGCCGGCGCCTGCTAGTGCGCATCCGAGCTAATACGGTGAGCGCGGCAGGCCGCCGCGGGTGGCGCCGAGCGCCGCCCCCGGGCGGTCGGGCGGAGTGGGACCCCCTCAGCCTCCTCCCGCAGTTCCCCGAACTGCGGGAGGGGCTGAACGGGTGACGGAGCCCGGCGGACGGGGGCAAGGCGGCGACAGGCCCCGCGGCCCCTCGCACGCCGAATCATTCGCCATTCAGGGATAACTGACCCCTCGGCGTTGCGGCTCACGCGCCCGCCGGGCGGCGGTAGGCCGGGCCGCGCGCCGCCCCGGTCATCATCCGGAGGAACGCCGGCGAGAGCTTCGGATCC
This sequence comes from uncultured bacterium, assembly GCA_964509395.1. Classification (GTDB taxonomy): domain Bacteria; phylum Methylomirabilota; class Methylomirabilia; order Rokubacteriales; family DASRDR01; genus CAZDYT01. The sequence goes on along the minus strand of CAZDYT010000146.1, from coordinate 3,807 downwards.
AGCAGGTCGCGAATCCCGTCGCCCACGAGGTTGAAGGCGAGCACCGTGACCGTGATGGCGAGCCCCGGGAAGAACACGAGCCACCAGTGCGGGACGAGCGAGGTGAGCGACTCCGCGAGCATGTTCCCCCAGGTGGGCGTGGGGGGCGGGATGCCGACCCCGAGGAACCCGAGCGCGGCCTCGATGACGATGGCGACCCCGAGGTGGGTGGTGGCGAGCACGAGGTACGGTGCCACGCATTGGGGGAGCACGTGGACCGCCATGATCCGGAGCGAGGAGGCTCCGCTCGACCGCCCCGCCTCCACGTACGCCAGCTCCTTCACCGTCAGCGCCACCGACCGGATCACCCGGCCGCCGAAGGGGATCCGCGTGATGGCGATGGCCACGATGACCGCCTGCATCCCCGTCCCGATGGCCATGGAGATCGCCATGGCGAGGATCAGATCCGGGAAGGACTGGAGAATCTCCATCACCCGCTGGCTCACGAGATCGAACCGCCCGCCCAGGTATCCACTCGCGACCCCCCAGAGCGCCCCCACCGTCGTCCCGAGCAGGACCGCGGCGAAGGCGACCACCAGCGACGCCCGCGCCCCGTGGATCACCCGGCTCAGCGTGTCCCGCCCGACCTGGTCGGTCCCGAACCAACTCACGGCGTCCGGCGGCTTCGCCATCCGTCGGAAGTCGGTCTTCAGGGGGTCTCGCGGCGCGATGAGGGGGGCGGAGACGGCCATGGCGATGATGAGGAAGCCCACCACCCCCGCCGCGACCGCGACCGGGTTCCGGCCCGCCAAGAGCCCGAGCTGCCGGAGGGTGACCCGCGCCCGGCCGGGCTCCGCGGCCAGCACCGAGGCTCGCGCGAGGCCCACCGCGCCGCCTACCGGTAGCGGATCCGCGGATCGAGCCAGGCGTAGCTCAAATCCACGAGGACATTGATCATGACGAAAATGGCGCCGTAGAGCAACACCAGGTTCTGGACGACGACGACGTCCCGCTCGATGACGGCAACGACGAGCGCCCGCCCGAGCCCCGGGACCCCGAAGGCCTGCTCGACCGCCACCGAGCCCCCGAGAACGAACCCCATGAGGATCCCCGACAGCGTGATGACCGGGAGCAGCGCGTTGGGGAGTGCGTGGCGGATCACCACCAGCCCCTCCACGAGTCCCTTCGCCCGCGCCGTGCGGACGTAGTCCTCGCGGATCACCTCGAGGAGACACGAGCGCGACATGCGCGCGATGTACGCCCCCTGGGAGAGGCCGAGCACCACCGCCGGGCCGAGGACGAGCTGGGAGTTCGTCCAGGGGTCCTGCCACAGGTGGACGACCAGCAGCGGCGCCTTGTAGCCGAACCAGAAGAGCGAAGCCAGCACGATCAGCATCCCCAGCCAGAAGCCGGGGATGGCGATGAAGAGGACCGCCCCCGAACGGGCCACGGTGTCGGCGAGGCTGTTCGGGCGGAGGGCGCTCAGGATCCCGACCGGGAGGCCCGCAAGCCAGGAGATGAGGACCGAGAGGAGCCCGATCTCGGCGGAGAGCGGCCCCCGGTGGAGGATCAGGGCCGCGACCTCGTCGCCGCGAAAGAAGGACTTGCCGAGGCGCCCGGAGGCGATGTCCCGGAGCCAGCGGACGTACTGGACCGGCAGGGAGTCCGCGAGCCCCAGCTCCTGCATCATGCGCGCCCGGTCGGCCGCGGAGAGCTTCTGAAAGCCCTCCATCCCGAAGATGGCGACCAGCGGGTCACCCGGCAGGATGCGGAGCACGACGAAGACGATGACCGAGACCCCGAGGAGGGTCGTCAGACCGAAGAGCAGCCGCCGGAGGACGTATTGCCGCACGGGGCGGGGCACCTCTCCCGCTCGCTCTCTGAGAGGGGACTCTCGTCCCCCTCCCGCGCGGACCGACGGTCGGGGCGACGCCGGGGCGGGGACCGCACGCCCCCCCACCCCGGCGTGAGCGAACGGGCCGGGAGAGCCGCTACGCTACTTCGCCAGCCAGACGACATCCCAGCGGACGACGTCGTAGATCCCGAAGAACGTCCGCGGGTTGATGCCCTTCACGTAGTTGTAGTAGCCGTCGTGGATCTTCTCGTACGTCACCGGCAGCAGCGGCGGGTCCTCCTCAAGGATCAGCTCCGCCTGGCGGACCAGCGCCTTGCGCTTCGAATCGTCCAGCTCGCGCTCGATCTGCAGCGCGAGATCGTGGAACTTCTGGTTCGTCCACTGCGAGTAGTTCTGCGGGCCGTCCTTCCCGTACCAGGCGCTGAAGTAGTCGGACGGGTCGAGCAGCGTCGAGACGATCGCGCCGATCCCGAGGTCGAAGTTCCCCGCCGCGACCTCCTCGAACCACTGGGAGATCTGCACCGTGCGAAGCTTCGTCTCGACGTTGATGTGCTCCTTCAGCATGGACTGGATCGCCACGGCCCAGAGCTTCACGGCGGCCGTGTCGCGCACCAGGAAGTCCACGTTCCGCAGGCCGCCTCCGTGCCCCGCCGCCTTCATGAGGCGCTGCGCCTCCTGAATCGAGGCCTTGGGGTCGTTCTGGTAGCCGAGACGCTTGGCCATCTCTTCGGGCGGCGTCGCGAACTCGCTGAATGGGTAGATGAACCCACCTACCATCATCGGCGCCACGTCTTTGACCACGTCCACCAGCACGTGCTTGTCGAGCGCCAGGTGCATCGCCCGGCGCACCTGCGGGTCGCCGAACGGCTTCTTCTTGTTGTTCACCCAGACCGCCTGGATAACGCTCTGGTTGAACTCCACGGCCGTCATGCCCGGCGTCTCCCTCACCTTCCGCCAGGTCACGGGGTCGAGGAGCCGCCCGTAGTCGATCTTCCCCGCGAGGAGCGCCGAGCCCAGCTCGGGCGAGAAGGGCGGGAGGTGGTAGATCTCGAGACGGTCCAGGTACGGCAGCCCCTTGCTCCAGTAATTCGGGTTCTTCTCGAGGACCCACACCTCCTTGTCCCGCCGCGAGACGTGCCGGAACGGCCCGGTCCCCGGGTAGGCCATGACCTGGCGAAGGTTCCAGTCGCTCTCCTCGAGGGTCTTCTTGCGGACGATGACGTTCCAGCCGCTCGAGAACGCCCCGAGCATGAACTTCTGCGGCCGCGGCTCCTTCAGGCGGAACTCGACGCGGTACGGATCGGGCGTGTTGATCTCCGACACCGCCGAGAAGAGCGGGGTCCGGGGGATCACGACCCCCTTGGGCGGCCAGATGATCCGCCGGTAGGTCGCCTTCACGTCCTCGGCCGTGAGCGCCGCCCCGTCGTGGAACTTCACCCCCTTCCGGAGGTGGAAGGTGTAGACCTTCCCGTCCGGCGAGATCTCCCACTTCCACGCGAGGTCCGGGATGATGCTCTGCCCGTCCCGCGGGTCCCGGCGGGTCAGGTTGTCGTACATCGGCCCCTGGGGCCCGATGTTGCCGACGGTGCCCGACTGGTGGATGTCGAAGTGGGCCGGGGCGTTGTGAACCCCGAAGCGCAGGGTGCCGCCGTACTTGGGGTTCGCCTCGGCCGCCTTGAGCTGGAAGGTCGGCTCGTGGCTGCTGGCATCGGCCCGGCGGCGGAGCACGAAGGGGCCGATGGTCGCGGCCCCGCCCGCGGCCTTGAGAAACGTACGCCGATCCATGACTCCCGGGGCTTCGCGTGCCATAGGGGCCTCCCGTACACCTGGAGGTCGAAGGGCCAAATCGCCGGGACCCCGGCCTCACCCGGCCGGGCCGTCGGTGCGCGAAGGATAGCCGAACCGGTCGGGGGTCGCAAGGGGGCGTATCGCGCCATCTAAAATGTTACCGAGCGGAGAGGCACGCGCCATTT
>CAZDYT010000145.1:0-8454 GCA_964509395.1 uncultured bacterium | reverse complement strand
CCGCCTCCTCCCTGCGTCCTAGGGCTGCTCGGGTCTCGACCACGGCCCGAGGCGGTTGGGCGATGAAACTTGACTCATTGACCGCAGGTTTGGTGCTTCAAGGACTCTAGCCCGGGGAGTCCGAGAGGTCAAGGAGCAGCTGGGCAGGAGCAGGCGGGGCAGGGGCGGACTGGGCGGTCACTCACCCCGGAGCAGCCGGCAGAAGTTCCCCGCCAGGAAGGGGTCGTGGAAGGTCCCTGCGCGAGAGCGCAGCGTATTGAGGGCGGTCTCGGGGGGGAGCGCCCCCCGGTAGGGACGCGCCGTACAGATGGCATCGTAGACGTCCGCCAGGGCCGTCATCTGGCTCGCGAGCGTCGGCCGCCGCGGCGTCTTGAGCACCGGGTAGTTCGGCTGCCCATCGAATCTCAGGTGGTGCTCGTATGCGACCAGGATCGCGACGGGATGGCTCGCCTCGAGCTGGCAGAGCTGGCGCGCACCGAGCTCGGCGTGCGACATCATGACCGTCCACTCCTCGCCCTCCAGACGTCCTGGCTTGTTCAGGACCTCGAGGGGAATGCTGAGCTTCCCCACGTCATGCAGGAGCGCCGCGAGCCCGACCGAGTGGAGCATCTGCCCCTGGATCCCGAACGAACGGGCCTGGGCCAGCACGAGCAGCGCCACGTTGATCGAGTGGACAAACGTGTACTCGTCGTGGCTCTTGAGGGGCACCAGCGGCAGAATGACTTTGGTCGAACGCGTGAGCGCATCGATGAAGCTCCACATCAGGTCCTCCAGCTTTCGGAGCCCGGCGCGCCGCTCGGTCCGGAACTGGAGGAAGGCCTCTCTGGCCGCGTCCATCCGCGCCCCGAGCTGATCTGCGGACCCCTCTTCCTGGGGGAGCGTGATTTCGACCTGACCGACGATGACGTTGGCCGTCGATGCGGGCACGCCGCCGACCGCGAGCGCTTCGATGAGCGCGTAACACTCCGAAGGCTCGAGGCCGCGTCCCAGCGTCAGGCGCTCGATGCCGCGGCGTTTCAGCGTTCGGATGATGGGCTCCTGGTGGAGACCTCCGCGGCGCAAGGGACGCTGATCGACCACGAGCTCGTCTCCGAGGAGAAGGAAGGTGATCGAATCCTGCTTTCGGTCGTCGCAGGCGGCCACGACCCCCTCGATCAGGTTCCGGATCGCGGGGAGGAGCCGCGGATGATTCGGCTCGTAGAGCGCGCGCGTGTTGATCGCCACGGCCAGTTGCGCGATCAGCCGTTCGAGGTGTGCCTGGGCGTTGAAGGCGCCGTGGTCAGCCATGGTCTGCTCGCGTCTCTCCGCGGGCCGTCGAGCGACCCTTCTCGCCGCCTGTCGGCGCGGTCATGCCGGTCCCGCCAGACGCCGGCAGATCTCGCGGATCACCGGGTCCCTCGACGTGAGACCCTTCTGCACCAGCGGACGGCGCGCCGGCTCCGGGTAGGCTCGGAGCGACTCGAACGCCGCTCGCCGCTCTTCGATCGAGACGAGGGGAACGGGCCACTCGCGGAAGAACCGACCCAGGCGGGCCAGTGCGGCCGGATGGGCCAGCTCGCCCAGGGCCCAGAGTGCCTTCAACCTGATCGGCCGCCGTCGACCCAGCGGGTCCCATTTGGTGAGGATGTCCACGAGCAGATCGGCCACTTCGGTCGTGCCGTGCTCCCCCGCCAGCGCGATCGCGACCTCGGCGACTTTCGGGTCGGGGTCGTGGATGGCCTGTCGCAGGAGCTCCCGAGCGCCGGCAAGATCGAACGCGAGGAGGCTCTTGAGCGCCTCGAGCCGGACTCGGAGGTCGGGATGGAACGCGCAGCGGCGAATCTCGGGGAGGGAGGACCGGTCGCCGATGGTGCGCAGCAGGACGACCATGTTCCGCACCACGTACCATCGGGGATCCGAGAGGCACTGGACGGCTTCGGGGACCACGGCGGGACCAAGCGAGGCGAGGATGTCGAAGACCCGGCGGCGGCGCGATCGCTGCGGCTCCTCCATCAGAACGAACAGGAGGCTTCGAACGGCGATCGATCCCAGGCGGTCGACCAGGCGTCTTGCGGGGGCCAGGGATTGCTCCGTCAGCTGCGGGAGGGACGTGGTGAGCGCTGCGAGGGTGTCCACGCCGGCCATGCGTCCCAGGGTTTCCTCCAGCGTGGAGCGCGCCTCGGCCGGACGCTGCGGATCGTCGGCCAGGCCCCGTATCGTTTCGACGATCTCCGTGGCCTGGTCGAGCCGGCCCCTCGTCAGGAAGAGTCGAAAGAGCGTCTCGAGACGCGACACGAGCGCGTGCGGGTCGTCCCGCAAGCCGCACCGTTCGAGCAGTTCGAGCAGCGTCGAGGCCAACTGCTCCGCGAGAACGTCGTCTGCCAGCGAATCGACGCGGTCCCCGAGGTCGGCGGGCGTGCCGGACGCGAGCGGCCCCAGGTCCGGGAGCTCGAGGGACAGCCGATCGAAGAGCGCCTGATGATCTTCGGGGTTGTAGCGGTCGACGTCTTCGTCGCGAAAGAGGACCAGCAGTTCCGGCAGAAGAGCGTCTGGCGGCGCCGCGGCCCCCAGGGTCTTCCCGTCGGCGGCCTCTATCGACGCGGCCGCGAGCGTCTGTGCCAGGTGCAAGGCATGGCGCGACAGCTTGATGCCCTCGGACTCGAGGTCCCGGAGCGCCGTCAGAATCGTATCGGGGGCAAACGGCGACGACAGTGCCTGGAGCGCCTCCGCGGCGGTCTCGTCCGAGGCAAGGGCCCGGAGGGCCGAACGCAGCACGGTTTCACGCATCTCCTGGGGCAGGGCCCGGACGAGCTCGGCGGTCCGGCGCACCGCCAAGAGACGCGCCGCACCCCGGATGGCGGTCAGGTGCGATTCCACCGCGGTGGCGAGCTTGGTGGAGATCGTCGCGCTGAGCTGGATCAGTTGTCGACGCGCGGCGCCCGGCGTGGCCGCTCCCGGCCCCCCTGGGCCCGTCCCCGCCCGTGTGTCGCCCCGTGGCAGATCTTCGCGGCGTGACTCCGTCGCGCCTCCCGGTTGGCCCTCGCCCGCGCTGCCCGCGGCGTCGGCCCGGCGGAGATAGGCGAGCAGTGACGCGGTTTCGGTGGCCGAGAGGGTCCCCTCGGGCGCGGTTGGCCGCTCCTCGGGGGGCCGATCTTCTCCCGCCAGCAGGGCGCTCAGGAAGGCCTCCCACAGGAAGTCCTCGTCAGCCAGCTGTTCTCTCGCCAGCAGGGCCTGAACGAGGCGGTCCCACAGCGACTCGGCCTCGCCCGCCTCAGGGCGAACTTCGTCCGTCATCCTCACCGTGGAGTAGTCGATCGGCTCCAGATGAACGTGGGATACGCCGGCGGCCGTGAGCTGGTCCCAGAGGGACGAGGCTTCGTCCCGGGAGGGATCGGCGTCGAGCAGGCAAACGAGCCGCTCGAGCTCCCACGGCTCGAGCCCATGTTCGAATCGCACGACGGCGACCTGGCGCTCGTAGAGCGCCCGTGCCAGCTTCTGCGCGTGCAGGGTCCGGAGCCGCGTCTCCCCGACCGCCAGGCCGTTCCGAGTGACGCCGATCACGAGGCGTTCTTCGAGAGCGAGAAGCGCGGTGAGCTGCCGGTGAGCGTTCTCGACGGCTCCGGTCAGGGCGGGGTGGCCCGAGGGGTAGGCCGCGAGACTCCACCAGGCCACGACCAGCGTGCGCACCGTTTCGGTCAGAGCCAGATCAGCCGCTGGGTATCGCTGGGTCACGCGCCCGTTTCCCTGTCGCGCCTCTGAGCCCCGCCGAGATGGAGGGGTTTCGACGAGGCCACTCCCGCCGCGGCGCGGAGGGCCCGCCGGAGGAGCCCCGGGGCTCGGGGATTGCGCCGTGCGTGCGTCCATGCGCTGATAGTTGGGGACCCGCAATGCTCGTACCAAGATGCGCAGGCAGTGAAATCCGCCAATGTTCGAGAAGAGTTGCGGCGCACCAGCGTCGGCGGCGTCCCGGGGGGTGGCGAACTTCGGACCAGCGTGGGCGGTGCAGAACTACGCAGCGAGGGGAGTCGGTCGGGCGAAGGCGATCGCGGCGGGGCGCGAGCGGCGCTTCCTACCGGCTGGGAGCGTCGGCGGGGACGGTCCCGGCGAGGACCAGCGTCGCGCGCTCGGGCGCGAGGTGCCGGCGGGCGGCCTCGTTGACCTGGGCCACGGTCACGGCGCGGTAGTAGTCGCCGTACCGGTCGATGTAGTCCGGTCCGAGGTCGTAGAACGCCATCGCCCAGAGGATGTCTGCCAGGCCGGCGCTCGTCTCGAGCCGCAGCGGGAACCGGCCCGTCAGGTACGCCACGGCCTCGTCCAGCTCTCGCCGGGTGACGCCCTTCGCCCGGATCCGGCGGATCTCCGCGTCCAGGCCGGCGATCGCCTGCCGCGCGTTCGCCGGGTTCGTGCCCAGCGAGACCTGGAACGGGCCGGGATAGAGGTTCGAGTCGAAGTAGCTGTAGACGCTGTAGGCGAGCCCCTGCTCGTCCCGGATCCGGGTGCCGAGGCGGCTCGTGAGGGCGCCGCCGCCCAGGATCAGGTTCAGGACCTGGGTCGCGTAGAAGTCGGGGTCGCTGCGCCGGAGGCCGCCCGCGTGGCCCCAGAGGATCGTCGTCTCGCTCTTGTCCGGGACCGGGATGCCGACCGTCTCGGCCTGCGCCTGGAGCGGCACGTCCGGCGTGAGCAGCGGGCGCGCCTGGAGATTCCTCGGCCAGGAGCCCAGCCGTGAGGCGAGCGCGTCCCGGACCTGGTCCGCCTTCACGTCTCCGGCGACGACCACGATCACCCGGTCCGGTCCGTACTGCTGCCGGTAGAACGCCTCGACGTCATCGCGGGTGATCTCGGTCATCGCCCGCTGGGCCTCCTCGAGCGTCGCCGGCCGCAGCGGATGGCCGATCGGGTAGATCACGCGCTCGAACGCGCGGCTCCCGAGGCGCGCCGGGTCGGTTTTCTCCCGCGCCAGCCCCGCGAGGATCTGTCCCTTCACCCGCTCCAGGGCCCCCGCCGGGAAGGCGGGCTGGCGGAGCATCTCGGCCAAGAGGTCCATCACCAGCGCGAAGTCCTTGCTCTGGGCATGGCCGGAGATCATGGTGGTGAGGCTGTTCGCGCTGGCGCCGAGGCTCGCCCCGACGTTTTCGAGGGCGGTCGCGAACTCCAGCGCGGTCCGCTTCTCGGTCCCGTAGGTGAGCATGGTCGCCGTGAGGGACGCGAGTCCCGGCTTGTCCCTGGGCTCCACGATGCTCCCCGCCGGGAGGCTCAGGCGGAGGGCGAATGTCGGGTTCGTGGGGTTCGCCTGCACGACGACGGAGATCCCGTTGTCCAGCCGGGACCGGGTGACGTGCCGGCTGACCGGGGCGACCTTCGACGGCGTCGGCAGCGGGATCGGCCGGTCGCCGCGCTGGGGCTTCTCCACCCGGGCCGAGGCTTCCCGCGGCGGCGGAGCGGCCGCGCTCGGGCCGTCGGGGGCGGGGATGAAATCGCCCACCGTGCTCGCCTCCGGGACGAGATACGTCTCTGCCACCCGCTGGATCTCCCCGGTCGTGAGCGCCCGAATGCGGTCCAGATACGTCGCGAGGTAGCGCCAGTCGGCGACCATCGCCCAGTAGCCGATCTGACGGGCCTGGGCGCTCACGCTGTCGGTCTGGAAGACGAAGTCCGCCTCGGTCCGGCTCTGGGCCCGGGCCAGCTCGTCGGCAGTGATGGGGGCGGTCTTCACCCGCCCGACCTCGTCCAGGAGCGCGGCCTCCAGCTTGTCCGCCGCCGTGCCGGGGCGCCCGGTGGCGCTCACGTAGAAGAGGAACGGGTCTCGGAGGCTGGGCGCGCCGGCGTCGGCCCGCGAGGCGATCTGCTTTTCCACCAGGCCCTGGTAGAGGCGGCTGGTGCGCCCCTCGCCCAGCACCATCGCCAGGACGTCGAGGGCGTAGGAGTCCGGGTGGCCCGCGGTCGGCCCCTTCCAGGCCACCATCACCATGGGGAGCGACCCCGCGCGCCGCACCGTGACGCGGCGCTCCCCGCGCTGCGGCGGCTCCGTCGTGTAGACGGGCGGCGGGGTCGGGATCGCCTTGAGCGTCCCGAAGTGCTTGCGCACGAGCCCCAGCGTGTGGGTCGTGTCGAAGTCGCCGACGATCACGACCGTCGCGTTGTTCGGGCCGTAGTAGCTCTTGTAGTAGCGGTAGAGGGCCTGTCGCGGGACGTTCTCCACGTCGCTCCGCCAGCCGATGACGGGCCACCGGTACGGGTGCGCCTGGAACGCCGTCGCGGCCACCGCCCGCCAGAGGAGCCGGCCGGGATGGTTCTCGCCGCCCTCCAGCTCGCTGCGCACCACCGTCATTTCCGCGTCGAGGTCCGCCTTGTCGATCCGGCTGTTCACCATGCGGTCGGCCTCGATCACCATGGCCAGCTCCAGGCGGTCCGAGGCGAGCGTCTCGTGGTAGTTGGTCCAGTCGTAGTACGTGCTGGCGTTGAAGGAGGCGCCGTTGAGGGCGAGCGTGCGGGCGATCTCGCCGACGCGGTACCGCTTGGTCCCCTTGAACAGCATGTGCTCGAGGAGGTGCGAGACGCCGGTGATCCCGGTGTGCTCGTTGCGCGAGCCGACCTTGTACCAGACGCCGAAGCTCACGACCGGGGCGCTGCGGACCTCCTTCGTGAGCACCCGGAGACCGTTGGGGAGAATCGTCTCGCGGATCCCGGCAGTGAGCGCAGCCCCCGTCGAGGGAGCCGGCGCGGGCGACTGGGCGGCGCTCGCCCCGAGCCAGACCGCCAGAGGGAGCGCGGCCAGCAGGAGAGCCGGGAGGGCGCGCCGTGCGTGGTGCGTCATGACGGTCCCCCTCAGTATACGCGACGTGGGCGACCTCACGCGGATCGGCCAGGCTGAGGGGGCCCGCCGCCGTTCCCGGCGGGTATCACCCCCTCCGAGGTCGTTTCAGCGCCAGGCCGCGAGCTCGCGCTCGAAGCGCGAGACCAGACGGACCATCGGCCACAGGATGACGGCGTAGAGGACGGCCACCGCCATCAGCGGCGTCGGATTGTAGACCAGCCCCTGAGCGATGAGGGCGGCGCGCAGGAGCTCCGGGAGGGCCACCAGGGAGGCGATCGACGTGAGCTTGATGACCTCCAGCGTGTTGCTGGTGAGCGGGGGCACCACGTTCTTGATTGCCTGGGGGAGCACGACGTAGGCCATCGTCTGCAGGGTGCTGAGCCCCGTCGCGCGGGCCGCCTCGTGCTGGCCTCGCGGGATCGATTCGATGCCGGCGCGGAAGATCTCGCCGTAGTAGCTGGAGCTGTTGAGGACGAGGGCGAGAACGGCTGCCGGGAACTCCGGGAGGCGCAGACCCAGGAACGGCCCCCCGTAGTAGACCAGGATGAGCAGCACCACCGGTGGGAACGAGCGCAGGAAGTCGATGTAGCCGATCAGGAGGGCTTGGAGCCCCCGGTGGGGGAAGCTCCCGAGCACCGCGACGGCGAGCCCGAGCCCCATGCCGAGTGGCACGACCGTGAGCACGAGCCAGCCGGTCATCCCGAGCCCGTCGAGCAGCAGCGGGTAGACCTGGCGCAGGGTGTCCAGGTTCATGAAGTTCGCGAGGAAGATTTGCAGCGACACGGCGCTCAGCGCCTCCAGCCGAACCGCCGCTCGACCCAGCGGCTCCCGACGACGAACGGGACGAAGATCGCGAGATAGAGCAGGGCGCCGAGGGTGAGCGGCGAGGGGTTCGCCGCGATCGACTGGGCGCTCTGCGCCCGGCTGATGATCTCTTGCGCCGCCACCGCCGAGCCGAGCGCGGTCCCCTTGGTGATCGCGATCGTCCAGTTGGTCAGCGGGGGAATCGCCAGGCGCACGGCCTGGGGCAGCACGACGAGGGCGAGCGTCTCGAGATGGCCGAGCCCCGTGGAGCGCGCCGCCTCCCACTGCCCGCGCTCCACCGAGATGATGCCGGCCCAGAAGATCTCCTCGGAAAACGCGGCGAGGACCGCCGCGAGGCTGGCCACGGTCGAGGCGAAGGAGCTCAAGCGGATGCCGGCGTACGGCAGGGCGAAATAGACCACCACGATGATCACCAGCGGGGGCACGGCGCGGAAGAGGTCGACCAGGGGGACCAGGACCCAGTTGACCGGCCGGAGCTGAAACGCTCGGATGACGGCGAGGGCGAACCCGACGGTCAGCCCGATCGTGATGATGAGCACGGCCATGGCGACGGTGACGAGCAGGCCGTCCAGGAGGTCGGGGAGATACCGGCGCATCACCCCGAGGTTGAAGAAGTAGTGAATCAGCAGATCCATGGGGGCGCAACAGGGGCCGCGGAAGGTCGGTCGGTCAGAGGCCCACTTCACCCGACCGCGCCGGGGGCGGCGGCGCCCGGCGCTACCCGCGACCCCTGCCGTGGCGGCGCTAGAGTTCTCGAGCCGCTACGCTCGTGGTTACTTCGTGTAGCCGGGGAAGCCCGGAGCCCCGAAGCCCTCGTAGACGACCGTCATGGCGGT
>CAZDYT010000144.1:0-8471 GCA_964509395.1 uncultured bacterium | reverse complement strand
CGCGTCGAGCGTCGCGACCTCCCAGTCGAGCGAGAGGGCCTCGCTCCACTGCTCGGGGGCCTGAGCCGCAACGAACGGCCCGCCGTCCTCGCCGCGCGCGAGCGCCTGAAGCCGCGCCCCGGGGGTGCCGAGCCGGGTGGCGAGCGCCGGCCCGGGGAGCGCGGCCAGCTCGCCCAGGGTCTCGATGCCCCAGCGTTCGAGGCACGCGGCGAGATCCGGCGGAGGCTCGAGGAGGGCCACGGGGAGTGGTGCGAGGAACGCCGGCTCCTGCCCCGCCGGGACCACGGTGACGCCCGAGGCCACGCGCGCCGCCAGGGCCGCGACGGTCCGGGTCCCCGCGATCCCGACCCGCGCGGGGAGGTCGAGGCTCGCCGCACCCTGGGCGAGCCGCTCGCCCAGGCGCCACTCCTCGCCGAAGAGCTCGCGCAGGCCCGTGAGGTCGAGGTGGACGCGGTCCGGCGCCGTCACCTCCACGCGCGGCGAGGTGGCGCGCGCCACGTCGAGGAGCGCGGCCGCCGCCGAGCGCTCGGTCTCGGGGTCCCGATCGCGGCCGACGAGGCCGGGGGCGCGCGTCAGCGCCTCGCCCACGCCCATGCCGGGCCGGACGCCGGCGGCCCACGCCTCGGCGGTGACCTCGAGCACGGTCCGCGTCGCCGGGGTCCCGACGAGGGCGGCGACCAGCCGCCCGCGGAGCGTGGGATCGCGGCGCCCGAGCGCCACCGCCGCGAAATGCGGGACCCAGAGACACGCGTAGCGCATCATGCCGCCACCGGCCACGCCAGCCGCACCGAGGCCCCCGGCGGGCGCTCCCGGGAGCGAACCAGCCGCGCCTCGGTCGCCAGCTCGGTGAGGAGATGCGGCCCCCCCCGCGCCCAGCGCACGCGACCCGGCCGCAAGGCCACCGCGACGGCCGCGAGGCTGCCGGCGACGCGTCGCGGTCCCGCGAAGAGGAGCGCCGTGGGCGTCCCCTCGACCGCCCGCTGGAGGCGGACGAACGTGGCCGCTGGAACGCGGGCGAGCGTCCACGGCGGGAGATCGCCGAGGTCCACGAGGACGGCGCCGAAGCCACCGCCACGCACGAGGACGTCGGCGGCCTGGACCGCCGTCCGGAGGGCTCCGCCACACCGCACCCACAGGAGCCCGGCGAGGTTCACCCCGAGGGCCTGCGCCGAAGCGGGATCGAGCCCGTCCGTCGTGTCCACGAAGGCGACGAGCTCCCCGTCGGCGGTCGCGCGCCCGAGGCTCGTGAGGACGAGGCTCGTGCGTCCCGAGCCGCGCGGTCCCACGACCTCCGAGATCCGCCCGCGCGGGAAGCCGCCGCCGAGGAGCGCGTCGAGCGGGGCGAGGCCGGTCGCCAGAACCTGGCGGCGCCCGAATGCGATGCCGGGGCGAACGAGGAACGGAGCCAGGACGGGGAGCGCCCGAAGCTCGGCAGGATCGAGGCGGGGCGCGGCGTTCATGGCTTTCGGATACCCGGTCTCGGGTTCGGCTCGCGGAGCAGCACGGCCGTGTGGTGATACTAAACACCCGTTGGGTATTCCATGGCAACCGCAAGATATTGGGGCATCAGTCGAAAATGCCCCTAGAGGTCGGCGCAGGGACGCCTCAGGCCGGGTGGCTGCCGATCCGGCCGCCGCTTGGCGCGCTCGCGCGCCTCCACCGGCGCCGGAGCGAATGCGTCAGGGGCCGGGGTATAAGGGATCTTCACGCTGCTGGCCAGGATCGCCTCGAGACCCCCCGCCGCCTCGATGCGACGGCGCTGGTCGGCCTTCGCGCGGCGATCGACCGCCTCGGGATCGCAGATCGCCCGGATCTCCCGCTCCCAGGCCGCCAGCACGTCGGCATACTGCCGGTCCCCGCCGAGGTCGCGCGTCTCCTCCGGATCCGCGGAGAGGTCGAAGAGCTGGGGCGGGTCGCCCACGTAGTGGACGTACTTGTAGCGCGCGTCCCGGATCATGAAGATCCCGCTCGGCGTCAGCGACCTCTACGGCCTCCTGCGAGGGGAGATGCCGGTCCGCCCGCAGAGCCGGACCCAGGTTCTGGAGGCGCGCGCGGGCGAGAGCGAGTACATCCGCTACGACCGCGCCATCGCGCGGGTGGCCGTCGAGTGGCTCCGGCAGGAGGCGCCGGTCGAGACACGGCCGTGGTGCCTCTTCGTCGGGTTCGTCTCACCGCGCTTCCCGCTGGTCGTGCCCGACCAGTCCTTCCGGCTCTATCGGCCGAGGCGGTCCCGCTCCCGGTCCAGTGGGCGCCGAGACCTGGGCGCGCCACCCGATGCTCGGGGAGGCGCTCGAACGCCCACGCCAGAGTCCGGAGGTGGCCGGGTCGGGGTCGCGTCCCACCCCAGCGCCGGCGAACCTCGACGGCCGGCATCGCGGGTTCCGACGAAGGGGGGGAGACGCCTTCCCGACCGCAGACCTCCATTGTAGAATTGCGGGGAAGATTGCCGCCCCCTTCCTCCCGCAGGCCACGTCCCTCTGCGGCCGCGGGAGCGGACCGATGACGCCCAAGATGCAGGGAGGGAAACGATGAGGACGCTGGGTTCGCGAGCTCTCGCGTTCGCCGTGTGCGTGCTGGTCGTGTCGCTGGGCGGGGCCGGCGCCGCCAAGGCCGGTCAGTTCAACTGGCGCCAGTTCGAAGGGGAATCCATCTACGGCCTCGTCTTCCAGGCCCCCTACGTCGACGCCTGGATGCGGCCGCTGATCCCCCAGTTCGAGAAGGAGACTGGCATCAAGGTGCGGCTGGAAGTCCTGGTCGATACGCAGGTGCGCAAGAAGCAGGACATCATCCTGTCCGGGAAGGACCCCTCGATGGACTTCTACATGCTGCAGATGGATAACCGGGGCATCAAGCTCACCGCCGCGGGCCATCTCGAGAACGTCGAGCCGTACCTCAACGATCCCGCGCTGACGCCGCCGGGGTACAGCTATCCCGATGACTGGGCGGGTGGGTGCCTCAACACCGAGCGGGTCCTCGTCGGGCAGCCGCTCAACAACATCGTCTTCTCGGCCCAGGCCCAGCTCCTGCACATCCGCAAGGATCTCTTCGAGAAGCACCAGGTCAAGATCCCCGAAACCCTGGACGAGCTGGAAGCGGCCGCCAAGAAACTGACCATCGACGAGAACGGCGACGGCCAGCCGGAGATCTACGGGTTCCTCTCCCGGGCCTGGGGGGGACTGGCCACCGCCAGCTTCGCGACCTACCTGTGGAACCACGGAGGCTCCTGGATCAAGAAGGTCGACGGCAAGCGGGTGGCGAACATCAACTCCAAGGAATCCGTCGATGCTTTCGAGTACTACGGGCGGCTCCTCCGTCAGTACGGCCCCAAGGCGGCGCTGAACAACCGCCCCGATGACAACGCCACCCTCTTCGCCGCCGGCAAGGTGGCGATGCTGTCCGAGCTGAACTACTACATCGTCCAGTTCCAGGACCCCAGCAAGTCGAAGGTGGTCGGAAAGGTCGCGACGATCCTCCTGCCGCGGGGGCCGGCCGGGAGCTTCCCCAACCTGCCCACGACCTCGCTGGCCATCTCGCCCTACTCCAAGAAGAAGAAGGCGGCCTGGCTCTTCATCGCCTGGATGACTCAGAAGGATAAGATGCAGTTCGGGCAGAACCACGGGGCGCCCATGTGCCGACGCTCGGTGTGGACGGATCCCTCCTACGCCCCGCCGACCAAGGAGTGGGGGGAGTCGGCGCGGCTGGCCCTCGAGTACGGCGCCGCCATCGCCAAGCCGCTGGGCGTCGCCATCAGCGAGATGCGCGATGCCGCGGGCGACGTCATCAACGTCGCCGTCCGCGACGGGAGCCGGGCGGCCATCCAGGCCGAGGCCGACCGGCAGGCGGCCATCATGAACGATCTGATTCAAAGGACGGAAAAGGGGCTGAACTTCTACGACCTGTTTCGCCCGGGCGCCAAGCGCCTCTAGCGCCGAGACGGGTGGATGATGACACTTGACTCATTGACCACAAGCGTGGCGCTTCAAGGACGCTCGCGCGGCGCCCTCGTGAGGAGCACTCCGCGCGAGGCCGCGTGAGCGCTCGCCGGCACCTCGCGATGGCATGACCGAGAGGGTCGCGCCGTATCCGGCCGATCGCGTCGCCGCCCGCAGCGGTGGCGCGATCGGCCGCCTTTCCAGCTGGACCGACCGTCACCTGGCTGCCCTCTTCAGCGCCCCGACCGTGGTGTTCCTGCTCGGGCTGGTCGGCTTTCCCGTGGCGCTGGTCCTGTGGACCAGCATGACCGACTGGTACCTGTACACCCCCGAGAAACGCCAGTTCGTCGGGCTCATCAACTACGTCACGGTCTGGAGCGAGGCGCGCTGGTGGAGCGCGATCTGGCACACCGTCTACTTCGCCGGCGCGTCCGTGACGCTGCAGCTCGTGCTGGGGCTGGCCATCGCGCTCCTGTTCAACCGGGAGCTGGCCGGGAAGACGCTCTACCGCTCGGTCTTCCTGCTCCCCATGATCGCGATGCCCACGGCGATCAGCCTGGTGTGGATCATTTTCTTCAACAACACCTATGGCCTGCTGAACTACGGGCTCGGGCTCCTCGGGATCCGCCCGGTCGAGTGGGTCACGAGCCCGGAGTGGGCGATCCCGTCCCTCGTGCTCGTGTCCGTCTGGCAGCACACGCCGTTCATGACCCTGCTCCTCCTGGCGGGGCTCCAGTCCCTGCCGACGGATCCCTTCGAGGCGGCGCGGATCGACGGGGCCTCCCGCTGGCAGATGCTAGTCCACATCACTCTGCCGCTGCTGAAGGCGCACATCGCCGTGGCGCTGATCCTGCGCTCGATCTTCGCCATCAAGGAGTTCGACATCATCCTCGCGATCACCGAAGGGGGCCCGCGGTTCGCCACCGAGACCCTGAACATCAACATCTACTTCAACGCGTTCGACTACGGGCATACGGGGCAGGCGGCTGCCAAGGGGGTGCTGTTCTTCGCGTTGATCCTGGCCATCCAGGTGCTCCTGGTGAAGCTGCGGACGCGGCAATGGTCCTACTGAGGCAGCTGGTCTCTCGAAAGCTGGCGGCGGCGCTGGAGCTGGCGTTCGCCCACGTGGTGCTCGTCGCGGTGGTGGCGCCGTTCTTCTTCGTCTTCTTCTACATGTTCTGGAACTCCGTCAAACCCGACTACCTCTTCTTCGAGCCGGGAGTGTGGCGGTTCCCGCCGACCCTGGACAGCTACCGGGCGGTGTTCCGGGAGACTGACATCCTGGCGAACATCAAGAACAGCGTGATCGTCTCGAGCGTCGCCACGCTGGTCGGCCTCGCCTGCGGGCTCATGACCGCCTACGCGATCGCCCGCTACCACCTCCGCCGGCTCGCCATGGCCATCCTGGTCACCCGCATGATCCCGTACATCACGGCGCTGATCCCGTTCTGGATGATGTACCGATGGCTGGGGCTCATCAACAGCTACACCGGGTTGGTGCTCGCGCACCTTGTGATCACGATCCCCTTCGGCGTGTGGATCCTGATGGGCTTCGTCGAGGACATCCCCCGGGAGCTGGAGGAAGCCGCCCTGATCGACGGCGCCAGCCGGGTCCAGACGTTCTGGCGGGTGATCGTGCCGCTCGTGGTGCCCGGCATCGTCGCCGCCGCGATCCTGTGCTTCATCTTTTCGTGGAACAACTTCCAGCTGGCCCTGGTGCTCGGAGGAGTCGACGTGAATACGGCGCCCGTCGCCGTCTTCAAGTTCGCCGCGGCGGAGGGCGGCAGCCGAGGGCAGATGATGGCGGCCGCCACGCTGGTCACCATCCCGGTGTTCGGGATCGTGCTCTTCATCCAAAAGCAGATGACGGCCGGCCTGACGGTCGGCGGCGTGAGCAAGTAGCCGCCGACGGCGAGCACGGGGTGCGCCCACCGGGGACCCCCCCCGGTCGGCAGCGGGCTACATGCGCAGCTCTCGCCGCGTCTCGGCCAGCCGCGGAGGGAGCCCGGCCTCCTTCATGAACGCCAGCAGCATCCGGTGGTGGTCCCGCGCCACCTCCGCGTGCTTCCTGACGACGTTCGCCTCCTGCCGGGGATCGGATGGGAGGTGGTAGAGCTCCGACCGGCCCGGCGCGGGCGTGTAGAGGAACGCCCATTCCGCCGACGTCACGGTGGTGACCAGCGGGGCCCGGAGCTTCCGGCTCACGTTGTCCACGGAGCTCACCTCGTCGTCCGGATTGGCGAAGGGGACGGTGCTGACCACGAGCTCCCGCCCCGGCGCGCGGGGATCCCGGATCGCCGGCAGGAGGGACCGCCCCTCGACCCAACGGGGGATCGCCTGGCCCAGGCAGTCCAGCACGGTCGGCATGACGTCGATGGCGGACGTGAGCCCCGCGTACGCGCCGGGCCGCGCGCCGGGGACGGAGACGAGCAGGGGCAGGGTCACCAGCTCCTCGTAGAGCGGCGAGTGATCCCAGCTTGCGACTGGATCGCGGTGTGCGTGCAGAACGCCGTCCGCGCTCTTCGCGTAGGTCATCTTGCCGAAGAGGCCGCCGTGCTCGCCGAAGTAGAACCCGTGGTCGGAGGTGAAGATGATGGCGGTCTTCTCCGGGAGACCCATGTTCTCCACCGTCCGCAGGAGGTACCCGACCCAGGTGTCCACCATGGTGATCTCGCCGCAGTAGGTGGCGTGGGCCTTCCGCACCTTTTCCTCGCTCAGGCCCGGCGCGTCGAACCAGTGTCCGTACACGGGCTGGATCACCTCACCGTCGTAGTCCGGCCAGTAGAGCTCGGTGTAGTACGGTGGGGCGTCCCACGGCTCATGGGGGTCCCAGGTATCGACGTAGAGGAAGAATGGCTCCTTGTAGTGGCGCTCAAGCCAGTTCATCGCCGTGGCGATGGTCCGCGGCGCGTTGCGGTCGGCCTCCAGGCGCCACCAGGCCCGCAGATCCCGGGACTCGTGGCCGCGCTTGACGTCCAGCCGCGTCGCCGACCCCTCCTGCCCCTGGATCGTGAAGAAGGTCTGGAACCCGCGGTCGTAGTTCATGCCGAAGCGCAGGTAGAAGGGCGTGTCGACGCAGGCCGCGGTATGAAACCCCGCCGTCGAGAGCAGCTGGGCCAGGGTCACGACGTCGGGCGGCAGGGGCTCCCACCGCATGAAGGCCATGGTCCAGCGCCCGGTGGCGTGGTCGGCGCGGGCGGGCATCGTGGGAAAGCCGCCGACATAGTGGCGGTCGAAGCGGACCGCCCGCGCCGCCAGCTGGTCCAGCGACGGGGTCCGAATCACCGAGTTGCCGTAGCATCCCAGGTGGTCCCGCCGAAACGTGTCCGCGACGATCCAGATGACGTTCATCCGCAGCCTCCTCGTTGGCTCCCCAGGCAGACGGCTTGGGCGAGAAACCGGGGACCGGTCAGCGACGACTCACCGCCGCCGTTTCAGCCCGACTCCCGACGGCCGCCCGGCGGCGGGAGGGGCTGCCGCCGCCCGGTCCGCGCGGCCTCGTAGGCCGCCAGGATCAGCTCCACCGCACGCCGTCCGTCCTCGAGCGTGATGGGCGCCGGTGTCCCGCGGCTCAGCGCCTCCAGGAACTGGACCGGGTTCTGCTGATGGAAGCCCCCGGTCTTGAAGCGTGGGACGATGGGGGACACCGTCCAGCGGCGCTCCGACTGGCCGAGCCGGAAGGTCCTCAGGAAGCCCGCCGGAGTGATGTCGCGCGAGCCGAGGTCGACCCCGGACAGGACCGCGGCCCCGCCGGTCCCGTAAAGCTCCACCGAGTTGTCCGCCGCGGCGAAGCTCCAGCTCGTGGTGAGCTCGGCCAGGAGGCCGCCGGGGAACCGGAACAGGGCGACCCCGGCGTCCTCGACCGGAAGCCCGAGCGTCGCGCTCGAGATCATGGCCGTCACGCTCTCCGGCTCCCCGAAGAGCCATCGGAGGAAGTCGGCCCCGTGGACGCCCTCGTCCAGGAGCGCGCCGCCGCCCCCGAGGGCCGGGTCCGCGTACCACTCCTTCGTGAACGGGGGCTCGAGCCCGTGGAAGTGGCCGTGGCGGACCCGGACGAGGGAGAGCCGACCTAACTCCCCTTCCCGGACCATCCGCTCGAGCTCGTGGTTGACCGGATCGAACCGCTTCGGGAAGCTCTGCATGAAGACGACGCCGGTCTCGGCCACGGCCCTCGCGATCCGGTCGCAGTCGTCC
This sequence comes from uncultured bacterium, assembly GCA_964509395.1. Taxonomy (GTDB): domain Bacteria; phylum Methylomirabilota; class Methylomirabilia; order Rokubacteriales; family DASRDR01; genus CAZDYT01. Next base: position 345 of record CAZDYT010000144.1, on the reverse strand, counting down.
AGCGTCGTCGCGAGCGGCTTCTCGCAGAGGATGTGACACCTCCGGTGGGCCGCGGCCTCGGCCAGCCGCGCGTGATGGACCGTCTCCGACGTGATGCCGACGGCGTCACACGCCTCGAGGAGCGGCTCCAGCTCGGGCCAGAACCGGACCCCGTAGCGCCGGGCGGCCTCGGCCCCGCGGGCCGCGTGGTCGTCCCAGATCCCGACGAACTCCGCGAGCGGCGAATCCCGGAACGCCTCGGACCAGAACGTCGCGTGATAGTGGGCGAAGCTCAGGACGCCGACGCGGATGGGCGGCGCCACCTCAGCGTGCCTCCAGGACCGCATCGAGATCCGGCACCGGCTC
>CAZDYT010000143.1:3277-8489 GCA_964509395.1 uncultured bacterium | reverse complement strand
CTTGGCGGCGGTCACCAGCGGCTCGGCACTCCTGTTCCTCTGGGCGCAGCTCGCCGCAGGCCGCGAAGTCGCACAAACCTTCGGCTGGCCGCCGGCGGCGCTGGTCGCCGTGGCGACGATCGCCCTCGTCCTCACCGCGTGGCGGGCGGAGCTGGGCGCACCCGTCGCCGTCCTCGGCGCGGCGGTGGCGCTCGTCGGCGTGCTCCTTCCGCTGGCTGCCGTGGTGGGAGTGACCGATCCGGCGTGGCCGCGCGTGTGGGACGAGGTGGCCTCCCGCGCGCGCCCGGTCTTCAGGGACGGCCCGTGGGTCCGTGAGGGGCGCCCCGTGCGCGGGGTCGGCCCGGAGGTAACGCTGCCGGTGACCGACGAGCAGAACGTCACACTGCTCGGTCGCGGCCGCGTCCGGGTCGAGCTCTGGGAAGGGCGGACGTGGAGCCGGGTGGTCTCAGGGGCGACCGAGCTGACGCTGAGACCCGGCGACCGGCTGGTCGTGCCTGACGGGTTTCCGGTCCGGTTTCAGGCGGGAAGGACGATCCCCGGGGCCCCGGCGAGCGGAATGGACTGGCTGGATCCGGGCGAGCGCGCAGCGGATTGGCGCGCGCTGGCCGGCCTGGGCGTCACCCTCTTGGTCGGCGCCCTCGGCCTGGCCCCCGTGCATGCGGCGCTCCCGGCTCGCCGTTCGGGCGGCGATCGGGCCGCGGCGCTCGGCGCCGTCTTCGTCGTCCTGGGGCTGGCCGCGACCATCCTGTGGAGTCTCTATGCCACGTGGTGGATGCCGGAGATCTACCTCGGGGGAGTGGTGGGGAGCGAGATCTATGAGCTCCCGGCGATGGTTCCGGCGCTGGGCCCGCCGGGGACTCCCCTGCGGGCGCTGGCGATGCTGGGACTCGCAGGCGGCGGGGTCGCCGCGGCCCTCGCGGCGCTCTCCGGGATTCCTCGAGCGCCGCGGCGGGACGGTCGCGAAGGCGTCCTCGGGGTGGGGAGTCCCGTGCTCGGCGTGCTCGTCGCCGCGGGCGCCCTGGCGGGCGCGATCCCGGTGGGCCCCTGGGCATTGCTCCTGGCCGCCTTCGGGCTTGCCGCCTCGGCCTCCGCGCCGGCGGCGGTCCTCCTCTGCTGGCGGGAGCGACTCAGCGCGCGCGGAGTGGCCGCGGGGGCCACGGTCGGGCTCCTGGTGTTCGTCGCCCTGACCGGCCTTCGTCTGTGGCACCTCTCCGGCGCGGGCGGCGCGCCGGGCTCGTGGCTCGGCTGGCTCGCCGCGTGGCCGGCCCTCCTCGCGATGCCGCTCAACGTCTTCGCCACGTGGCTGCTCTCGGCCGGGCCCCGGCCCTCGCCCCGGGCCCCGTTGCCGCCGGGCTTCGCCGAGCTCCACGGCTGAGCGAAGCGGCCTCGCGGCGTTCCCGTCGCATGCGGGGGAGAGTCGGCTCGTTGCGATGCGGGCCGCGTACGCGCACGTCGGCGGAGAATCTCCCCTTATTGGACGACGTAGATGCCGAAGAGGCGCCAGAACCGACGCTGCGTCGGCAGGAGTGGCCGCCGCCGGTCGCGTTGACGCCGGTCCGTCCCCACGAGGGCTCGGTCTCGGCGGCGCTCCCCCTCGCGCCGATCGAAGATGACGGCGACGTTGGGGAGGTACTCGAATGCCCCGCGAAGGTGGGCATAGAGATCGCGCTGGCGGGGATGGACGACGATGAGCGCGCGACGCAGGTGCGGCGCGGCTTGGCGGTGAACCCGCTCGGAGCAGGGGGGGCAGATCCCGTGGGTGACCGTGGCGCTGGCGAGCGGGGGCTGGAGGCCCATGAAGATCCCGCACCAGCCGCAGACACGGAACACGGACACGCGCCCTGGGGCTAGAGGACCGGCCTCTTGTCCAAGAGGGGGTGCCGGGCGTCACGCATTTCGGTCGTCTCCACCATCCTGGATTTTAACCTGACGCCCGCGATGTGCCGCGGGCGTCGGCACGGTCGCGCCGAGCGGCCCGGAAAACTTGGAGGTGGGGTGGCACTCGCCTACAATGGATCGTGATGGACCTGACCGCGGACAAGCCGGACACCCTGATCATCGTTGCCCAAGACCTGGCATCGTTTTACGACTTTCTCAAGCCACGTCAAGGGGCAGGCGCGCAGGCTATCGTCGTCCTTCTGGATCGGCGGCGCGGCGAGCGCCGCACGGCCGTCCGACCCGTCGGCTCCGACCGCCGCAGCGGGGAGCGTCGGTCGCGGCCTTCTGAGGCCGCCCGCGCCCTGATGTCGGTGCTCGGGTTTACGATCTTGCACCGAGAGGGCGAACGCTACAGCGCCTAGTGCGGGGCCAATTAACTTCGCCTAGCGTCGTCCTCGGTCGTCGCCGGCCCTCAACGTATGCGGCATACGCCTCGGGCCGCCTCCTCCCTGCGTCCTAGCCATGCTCGTTACTTGGCCCCGCACCTGCGGTCGTCTCCCGATTCGCTCCGATTAGTTGGAACGGCACTAGACTCGGCCTCGATCACCCGTACCCGCCGCCCGGGGGGGTCTACCGAAGACGAGCCTCGCCACGCTGGCTCCAGCGGCGAAGCCGGGGTGGGTTGCGACTTTTGGGACAGAGCCCCTCGGAGGAGGGGTTGCCGAGGGGTCTATCTGTGCCTCGTTGGCTGCTTTGGGGCCGAAATCAGCTGGATGCGGGCACAGTGACTGGCACTGCGAACGCTAGGGTTCTCTCCACGAGGTGAAGTCGGTCTTGAAGCGTTCGTAGCTCTCCGTCAGGATGCGGTCCCAGTCCGCCGACAGCGGGTTCACGCCCAGGTCCGTGATGCAGAACCGTAGGACTTCCTCTACGGTCGTGAAGCCGGTCGGCACATGGAGAGCATCGAGAGTTAGCTCCGTGGCGCCGTCGTAGAGGCCCAGCCGCACGTTCCCCTGCAGATGGTGCCGGCACCACCGATCATCCGGGGACGGGTAGCGCCGGACGTACTCCCACCGGAGGAGCGGTTCCTCGGTCCCGTCCCGCGTGATGGTGTACTTGTACTTGGCAGTGTAAAGCCGATGGAGCCCGCCCGGTTGGACGATGGACCCGCAGAGCTGGCCCAGGGAGAGCCACATGGGCCCGAAGCGCGTCCTGAGCCGGGCCCGTGTCGGGGCTCCGGTTTGACGGAACGTGATCTCTCCGAGAGGCTGTCCCTCGACGTGGAACCAGACGAGGCGGGTCTGGCTGACGGTCCTGTTCACGACGTGATTCAGATGGTCGCAGAAGATCCGAGCGGTCGCCTCGAGCGTGCCCGCTTCGATGGGCACGACTGGGGATCTACGCAGCCGGCAGCAGTTCGACCAGCATCTCGAGGTCAGCCCCGATCGCGTTCTGAGGGAGGGTGCCCGCCCGGGCCCGCTTCACGGCTTCCTCGAAGTCCAGCCCGAGGGCTTCGGCTTCGAGGGTGATCAGCTGGCGAAGCTGGGCCTCCGTCAGCTGACCCCGTTCCATCGCGTCCAGCAAGTCCCGGGGTAGCGGCGACATGATCTGCATCCTCCCCGCAGAGTATAACAGACTCAGGACCGCACTAAAATCTCGGCAACCGGGGGTGCTATCCTGACTGGGGGGTGTCGGCGCCACGGGGGGCTTAACCGGTTCAATTCACGTCGTTCGGCCAAACAGACCTCCGTCGCCGTTGCGTTAGGCCGGTAGTTCAGGAAGAATGGAGGGCGCCGCTGGAACGGCGGTGTGACCATGGCTAGTGACCGCATCGTCATCCGGGGCGCGCGCGAGCACAACCTCAAGAACATCGACCTCGAGATCCCCCGCGACCGGCTTGTCGTGATCACGGGGCTCTCCGGGTCCGGGAAGTCCTCGCTGGCCTTCGACACGATCTACGCCGAGGGGCAGCGCCGCTACGTCGAGAGCCTCTCCGCCTACGCCCGGCAGTTCCTGGAGCAGATGGAGAAGCCCGACGTCGACTCGATCGAGGGGCTCTCGCCGGCGATCTCGATCGAGCAGAAGACGACCTCCAAGAACCCACGCTCCACCGTCGGCACGGTGACCGAGATCTACGACTACCTGCGGGTCCTCTACGCGCGCGTGGGTGCGCCGCACTGCCCGAAGTGCGGCCAGGTCATTGCGGCGCAGACCGTGCAGCAGATGGTGGATCGCGTCCTCACGCTGCCCGGAGGGGCCCGGATCATGGTCCTGGCGCCCGTGGTCCGCGGCCGGAAGGGGGAGTACCGGAAGCTCTTCTTCGACCTCCGCCGGCAGGGGTACGGCCGCGTCCGCGTCAACGGGACCCTGCGCGAGCTCTCCGAGGAGATTGAGCTCGACAAGAACAAGAAGCACACGATCGAGGTGGTCGTGGACCGTCTCGTCGTCAAGGACACGATCCGGGCGCGGCTGGCCGATTCGCTCGAGACCGCCCTCAAGCTCGCCGAGGGCGTCGCGGTCGTCGAGACCATGGAAGGCGGCCAGGCGTTCGTCTTCTCCGAGCGGCTGGCGTGCGCGCGCTGCGGCGTGTCCTTCCCCGAGATCTCGCCCCGGATGTTCTCCTTCAACAACCCGTACGGCGCTTGCCCGGAGTGCGGGGGCCTCGGGACGCGGTTCGAGCTGGATCCCGACCTCGTGGTGCCCGATCCGCGCAAGTCGCTGCATGGGGGCGCGCTCGCGCCCTGGGCGGGGCGGGAATCCGTCTACTTCAAGCAGACGCTCCAGATCCTCGCGCGCCGCCGCCGGTTCAGCCTGGACAAGCCGTGGCGCGAGCTGCCCGAAGCGACGCGGGAGCTCGTCCTCTACGGGACCGGCGAGGACGGCGGGTTCGACGGGATGATGGCGGTGCTCGAGCGACGGTACAAGGAGACGACCTCCGAGGAGGCGCGGCTCGAGATCGAGCGCTTCATGTCGGAGCGGCCGTGTCCCGCCTGCCGGGGAGGCCGGCTGCGGCCGGAGAGCCTGGCCGTGCGGCTCGGCGGCCGCTCGATCCGGGAGGTCTGCGCGCTCACGATCAAGCAGGCCGGACGGTTCTTCGAGACGCTCGTCCTCGGTGAGCGTGAGCAGGCCATCGCGCGCCGGGTGCTCAAGGAGATCCGCGAGCGCCTGGGGTTCCTGCGGGACGTCGGGCTCGACTACCTGACCCTCGACCGCGCCTCCGCGACGCTCGCGGGCGGCGAGGGGCAGCGGATCCGGCTGGCGACGCAGATCGGCTCGAGTCTGGTCGGGGTCCTCTACATCCTCGACGAGCCCTCGATCGGCCTCCACCAGCGGG
>CAZDYT010000143.1:0-3177 GCA_964509395.1 uncultured bacterium | reverse complement strand
CTGGTCGGGGTCCTCTACATCCTCGACGAGCCCTCGATCGGCCTCCACCAGCGGGACAATCGGCGACTGCTGGACACGCTCCTCCGCCTGCGGGACCTGGGCAACACGGTGCTGGTCGTCGAGCACGACGAGGAGACGATCCGGTCCGCGGACCACGTGATCGATCTCGGTCCCGGCGCCGGGGAGCTCGGGGGCTACGTGGTCGCGACGGGCACCCCGGCCGAGATCATGGCCGACCCGAAGTCGCTCACCGGGCGCTACCTCGCCGGCGAGCTGTCGATCCCGCTCCCGCTCATTCGGCGGCCGGGGACCGGGAAGTGGCTCACGATCCACGGGGCGCGCGAGCACAACCTCAAAGGGATCCCGGTCCGGGTCCCGCTCGGGACGTTCACGTGCATCACCGGCGTCTCGGGCTCGGGGAAGTCCACGCTGGTCAACGACATCCTCTACCGCGCGCTCGCCCAGGTCTTCCATCGGGCCCAGGAGAAGCCCGGGGCCCACGACCGGATCGAGGGGCTCCAGCACCTCGACAAGGTCATCAACATCGACCAGTCGCCGATCGGGCGGACCCCCCGCTCGAATCCCGCGACCTACACGGGCGTCTTTAGCTTCATCCGGGCGCTCTTCGCGCGGACTCTGGATGCCCGGGCTCGCGGCTACGCGCCCGGACGCTTCTCCTTCAACGTCAAAGGCGGACGCTGCGAGGCCTGCCAGGGGGACGGGCTCGTCAAGATCGAGATGCACTTCCTGCCCGACGTCTACGTGACGTGCGAGGTCTGCAAGGGCAGGCGCTACAACCGCGAGACCCTCGAGATCCGGTACAAGGGCCGAAACGTCGCCGAGGTGCTGGAGATGACCGTCCGCGAGGCGCTCGCCTTCTTCGGGCCCGTGCCGCCGATCAAGCAGAAGCTCCAGACCCTGCACGACGTGGGCCTCGACTACATCCGGCTCGGCCAGCCCGCGACGACGCTCTCGGGGGGCGAGGCGCAGCGCGTGAAGCTCTCGGCCGAGCTCTCGCGTCGGGCCACCGGGCGGACCCTCTACATCCTCGACGAGCCGACCACGGGGCTCCACTTCGCCGACATCCAGCGGCTCCTCGACGTCCTGAACCAGCTCGTGGAGCAGGGGAACACGGTGGTGGTGATCGAGCATAACCTCGACGTCGTCAAGACCGCGGACCACATCATCGACCTCGGGCCCGAGGGCGGGGACGAGGGCGGTTGGGTCATCGCCGCCGGCGCCCCCGAGGCGGTAGCCGCCCAGGCCCCGAAGTCCTACACCGGCCAGTTCCTCCGCCGGGTCCTCGCCCGGTGAACTCGAACACGGCGTTCGAACGCTGAGGGGAGGCCTGATGGGGAAGACGTTCCCGAAGATCAAGGTGGCGGCGGCGCAGCTCGCCCCGGTCTTCCTCGACCTCGAGGCGGCCGGCCACTCCGCCCGCCCCGACGTCGTGCGCCTTCTCTGGAATCCCGAGGGCGCCGAGCCGCTGGCCCACCCCGGCACCGAGGGGGGCAACCCAGACCGAGGTGGTCGATCCGCCCCCTGGACGCCAAGCCCTGGCCCGTGAAGGGGAGGAGGGATATCGGATGCCGCACAAATTTCTGGTCCATGCTCCAGGTGATGCCGTCGGGGTCGCCGTGGAGGAGATCTCCGCCGGCACCCATGCGACGGGGATGGTCCTCCGCGACAACTCGGTGCTTGAGGTAACCGTCCGCGATCCCATTCCGCTGGGTCACAAGCTGGCCCTCCGGGCCATCGCGCGGGGCGAGTGGGTGATCGAGTACGGCGAGGTCATCGGCGAGGCCGTGGCCGATGTCGCCCCGGGGCAGCACGTGCACGTCCACAACCTCCGCAGCGTGCGATGGCCGACCTCGACGGCCGCCGCCGGGCGGGCGCCCTGAAGGGAAGGAAGGTGATCGACATGCAGGCACGGAGCTTTCTCGGATACCGCAGGCGGAACGGGCAGGTGGGCGTGCGCAACCACGTGATCATCCTGCCTGTGGACGATCTCTCCAACCGCGCCGCGGAAGGCGTGGCGGCTCTCATTCCGGGGACGCTCGCCCTGCCCCACCCCTACGGGCGCCTCCAGTTCGGCGAGGACCTGGCCCTGACCTTTCGCACCTTGATCGGCGCCGGCAGAAATCCGAACGTGGCAGCGGCCGTGGTGATCGGGATCGAGCCGCACTGGACCCAGAAAATCGTCGACGGCATCGCCGAGACCGACAAGCCGGTGGCGGGCTTCTCCATCGAGCGGCACGGCGATCTCAAGACGATCGAGATGGCCGCCCGCAAGGCCGCGGAGTTCGCCCAGTCCGCCTCGGAGCTCCAGCGCGAGCCGGTCGATCTCTCCGAGCTCACGGTGAGCATCAAGTGCGGCGAGTCCGACACCACCACGGGGCTCGCGTCCAACCCCTCAGTCGGGGTGGTCGTGGATCGGCTCGCGGACACGAGCGCCAACGTGCTCTTCGGCGAGACCTCCGAGATGACCGGAGGGGAGCACCTGGTGGCGGCCCGGATGGCGACGCCCGAGCTGCGGCAACAGTTCCTGGACACGTTCAACGGCTATCTGGCCTTCATCGAGGCCCAGGGGGCGAACCTGCTCGGCTCCCAGCCGACCCAGGGGAACATCGAGGGGGGCCTCAGCACCATCGAGGAAAAGGCGCTCGGGAACATCGCCAAGACCGGGACACGGCCGATCATGGGGGTGCTCAAGCCGGCCGAGGCGCCCGTGGGGAAGCGGGGCATCTACTACATGGACACCTCCTCGGCGGCGGCGGAGTGCGTGACCCTCTTCGCGGCGGCCGGGGCCCAGGTTCACCTCTTCACGACGGGCCAGGGGAACATTATCGGCAACCCCATCCTGCCGGTCATCAAGATCTCGGGGAACCCGCGCACCGTGGCGACTATGAGCGAGCACATCGATGTGGACGTGACGGGGCTCCTGCGACAGGAGCTGACGCTGGAGCAAGCGGGCGACGCCGTGATGGCCATGCTCCTCCGGACGGCGTCGGGCAGGCTGACGGCCGCGGAGGTGCAGGCGCACAGGGAGTTCGTCCTCACGAAGCTCTACCGGAGCGCATAGGCCCGCCTGCCGTCGGCGCTAGTGGGCGCCGCGGGTGGCGCGGCGACGCCTCGATCCACGCTCGGCGACGGGGCCCCCGAGCGGAGCGTTTAAGC
>CAZDYT010000142.1:0-8539 GCA_964509395.1 uncultured bacterium | reverse complement strand
AAATGGCTCGACGATACCTTCCCTCGGTAACATTCTTAAATGGCTTGACAGGGGGCCGAGCCGGCGGCGCGTCCCGATCCCCGACGGGGCCTTGACAGCCTTCCCGCCAGCTGACCACAATCTGGTACGAGCCCCCGTGGCGAGCCAGGACCTCCAGACCGTCGAAGCTGTCGCGCCACAACCGAGGAGTGATCCATGAACGGACCGGTTTACCTCCGCGACTGCTGGTACGTTGCTGCCTGGAGCAAGGAGATCGGCCGGCATCTGATCGAGCGGTGGGTGCTCGAAGAGCCCTTGGCGCTGTACCGGACTGAAGCGGGGCAGGCAGTCGCCCTCGGAAATCGCTGTGTTCACCGACGATACCCCCTCTCCAGGGGAAAGCTGATCGGAGATACCGTCGAGTGTGGGTACCACGGTTTTACCTACGACCGGACCGGGACCTGCATCCGAATTCCCTCCCAGGACCACATCCCGTCCAAGGCCCGCGTCAAATGCTATCCGATCGCCGAACGGTGGGGCTGGGCTTGGGTCTGGATGGGCGAGCCCGAACTGGCCGATGAGGCTTCAATCCCGGATCACCACTGGCTCGCGGATCCCCACTGGGCCGCCGTGGGCGGGACGCTCCACCTCAAGGCGCGCTACGAGCTCCTCAACGAGAACCTGCTGGACCTGTCGCACCTCACCTTCCTGCACCCCGGAACCATCGGGACCGACGACGTCGCCCGCTCTCGCGTGGAAACCGAGGTCCAGGGCCGGCTCGTGCGGGTGAGCCGCGTCATGAAGGACACCCCAGCCGCGCCCCTGCATGCCAAGACGATGGGCCTGTCGGGACGCGTCGATCGCTGGCAGATCGAGGAGTTTACGATTCCGAACTTCCACCTGATCCACGTGGGCGCGGTGGCCGCCGGCGGCAGTCGGGAGCAGGCTTGCGAGTACAAGGTCCTCAACGCCGTGACGCCCGAGACCCGGACGACGACGACCTACTACTGGGCGGTCAGTCGCAACTACGCCCTCGAGGAGAGCTGGATCACAGACTACATGCAAGACGGGATCGACAAGATTTTCCTCCAGGACGTCGAGGGCTGCGAGGCCCAGGAAGTGATGATCGCCACGGATCGCCCGGACGGCGTCGAGCTGAATGCCAGCGCGGACGCCGGGGTGGTCTATGCCCGTCGCACCCTGACCGAACTGCTCGAACGCGAGGCCCGGCTCTGCGCGGCGCCCTCTGGGGCGGAACTGACACGGACCCCCTAGAACCACCCCCATTACGGCCCTATGACCAGGGAGGATCTGAGATGCGCAAGATCGGCGGACTGATCGTGGATCTGGCTGTTGCCATTGCCCTGGTCGGGAGCGCCTCCCCGGTCGGGGCCGCAGAGAATATCAAAGTCGGCCTGCTCGCCTCTCTGACCTCGGACTTCGCCCTGATCGGCGTGCTGCAGAAGAACGCCGGCGTCATGGCGGTGGACGAATTCAACGCCGCGGGGGGCCTCGGCGGCCGGAAGGTGGAGCTGATCATCGAGGACTCGTCGAACTCCAACACCGTGGCGCTCGGGGGCTTCCGCAAGATCCTCTCCGAGAAGCCCGTCGCCCTCCTGGCTCCGCTGTGGTCGACCCAGCTCCTCGCCATGTTCCCGGACATCAAGAAGGAGGGGATCCCGACGCTCTCGACCTCCGGCACGCGGAACCTCACCCAGCAGGGGAACCAGTGGTACTTCCGCTATTTCCCCCACGATGGCATCACGAAGGCCGCGTACACGGAGTTCGCGATTAACGAACTCCAGCGACGCAAGGTCGGGATCATCCATATTTCGAACGAGTACGGGATGAGCGGCCGGGACGTGATCGTCGCGACGCTGAAAAAGCATGGGTTGTCGCCGGTCGCCGTGGAGTCCTACAACCCCACCGACAAAGACGTCTCCGCGCAGCTGCTCAGCATTCGGAACGCCGGCGCCGATGTGTTGATCTCTCAGGGCCACACAGCCGACACGGCGCTCATCATCAAGCAAAAACGTCAGCTCGGCATCGATCTCCCGCATGTCGCCTCGTCGGCGGCGAGCGCTCCCACCATGTTCAAGTTGGTGACCGAAGCCGACATGGACGGGACCTACGTGGAGACGGCCGCCGTGCCGACCATCGATCCGCGGCCCGACGTCCAGCGATGGGTGAAGGCCTACTCGGAGCGGTTCAAGACGACCCCCGATGTCTTCGCCTACCTCTACTACGACATGACGAAGATGCTGCTCCAGGCGATCAAGGAAGCCGGGCCGGACCGCGAGAAGATCCAGCAGTGGCTTGCCAAGCATCCCTACGAGGGGCTCGCGACCACCTACAAGTGCGACGAGGAGCACAACTGCAACCATCGCGCGGTCATGATCAAGTACGACGGCTTCGTCCCGAAGATCGTCAAATCGTACGACTACACGCCGAAGTGATCGGGCGGCTCGCGGGGCGGCACCGAGACCGCGAGGCGTGACGGCGCTCGGAGGAATCAGGCCCGACCCAGACGTGCCCGGGGACCTCCGCCAGGTGAGATGTTCCAGCTACTGATCAACGGCACGGCCATCGGCTGCATCTATGCGCTGGTGGCGTGCGGCTTCGTCCTGATCTACAACGCCGTCGGCGCCGTCAACTTTGCCCAAGGGGAGCTGGTGATGGTCGGCGCCTTCCTCGGGGCGACCTCGGCTGTCCTGCTCCACCTTCCGCCCCTCGCTGCGCTTCTGGTCGCCGTTGCGGGGTCGGCGATCGTGGGGTTCCTGTTCCAGCTCACCGCCTACTACCCGATCCGGAGCCGTCCTCCGATCACGTTCATCGTCGTGTCGATTGGCATGGGCATCCTCCTCCGGAACGCCGCGCTGGTCATCTGGGGTCCGGAGCCGTTCGCCCCTCCCGACCTGGTCGGCGGGCGGGTGGTCCGGGTGGGCGGATCGGTCGTCCCCCTTCACAACCTCCTCATCATCGCGGTCACGCTCCTGATCTATGGCACCCAGTTCGCCTTTTTTTCCCTGACCCGGCTGGGCCGGCGACTCGAGGCGACGGCGGAGGACCAGGAGACGGCCCGCCTGATGGGGATCGACGTCCCCGCCATGATCACCCTCACCTTCGTCTTGTCCGCGGCGCTGTCCGCGGTCGCCGGGTACCTGCTCGCGCCGGTCATCTTCGTCTCTCCGGAGATGGGGCTACACGTGATTCTCAAGGCGTTCATCGCGATCGTGATCGGCGGCTTCGGAAGCATCCTCGGCACGCTCGTCGGGGGAATCTTCCTGGGCGTGATGGAGCTGTTCACCGCGGCCTACGTCTCCTCCGCCTACAAGGATGTCTTCTCTTTCTTGGTCTTGCTGGGGGTGCTCTTGCTCCTCCCTCAAGGCTTTTTCGGCGAGAAGGCCGCCGAAAAGGCATGACTCCGCCGCCGGCCTGGCAGACGGCGAGCGCGCGCGAGCGAGCGCATCGGGCCTTCTGGGCGCTCGGCGGCCTCGTCGTGGCCGTGGCGGGACCACTGGCCTGGCGTGGCTCGGACTACGTCCTCTTCCTCTTCAACATGACGCTGATCCATGCCCTCCTCGCGGTGAGCCTGAACGTGGTCTATGGGTACCTCGGCCTCCTCTCACTCGGACACGCCGGGTTCTTCGCCCTCGGGGCCTACGTCTCCGCAGCGCTCACGCTCTGGGCCGGCCTGCCCTTCTCCGTTGGCCTGGGCGGGGCGACCCTCGCCAGCGCCCTGGCCGGGCTCCTGCTCGCGTTCCCCGCGATTCGCATCCGGGGGCACTACTTCGTGCTCGTCACGTTGGGCTTCGGGGAAATCGTCCGCCTCATCCTGCTCAACTGGAAGGCCGTGACCCGCGGGACGGATGGCATCATCGGGATCCCCGCGCCGAGCCTCGGTCCCCTCATCGTCTCCACCAAGCTGCAGTACTACTATCTCAACCTGGCCTTGCTGGCCGTCGTCCTCGTCCTCACGGCGCGCTTCCGTCGATCCTCGCTGGGGCGCGCCTGCATCGCCTTGCGGGACAGCGAACTGGCGGCGGCCGCCTCCGGGGTGAGCCCGACGATCGTCAAGCTTTCGGCCTTCAGTTGGAGCGCAGCGATCGCCGGTCTCGCTGGTTGCCTCTACGCCCACTTCTACACGTTCATCAGCCCGGAAGTCTTCACGATCGATGTCTCCGTGGCCGTGCTCTTGATGGTGCTCGTGGGCGGCGCCGCGACCGCGACGGGCCCGGTGATCGGGGCGGCGCTGCTCACGTTCTTGCCCGAGTGGCTCCGGCCGCTCAAGCAGTACTACTTGATTCTCTACGGCGCAGCGGTGGTCGCCGTCATGGTCTTCATGCCAGACGGGATCATCGGGCTGCTGCGGCGTGTCCGGACGCGGAGGGGTCGCCCGGCCTTCGCCCTGCCATGACTTCCCCCCTGTTCGAAGTCCGCGGACTCACCAAACGGTTCGGGGGCCTCACGGCACTGGAAGCCTTCGACCTCCGGCTCAAGCCGGGCGAGGTGCGGGGGCTCATCGGCCCCAATGGCTCGGGGAAGTCCACCTTCATCAACCTCGCCAGTGGCGTCCTCCGACCCACGGCCGGCCACATTCGCTTCCGCGGCAAGGAACTGGTGGGGCTCGGGCCCCACGTCCTCTTTCGCCGGGGCGTCGCGCGCACCTTCCAGACCCCGCGGGTCTTCCGCGGTCTGACGGTCTTGGAGAACGTGCTGGTTGCCCGGGCGCGGTATCGCCCCTTCGCACTCTTCGCGATTCTCGCCGGGGTTCCCGCCGTGCGGCGCGAAGAGGCACGCCTTCGCGAAACGGCGATGGAGCTGCTGGATCTCGTCGGTCTCGCGGGCGAGCGCAACCAGCCTGCGGAAATCCTCCCGCACGGCAAGAAGCGGCTCCTGGAGATTGCCCGAGCGCTCGCCGGCGAGCCCGCGCTGCTCCTCCTGGACGAACCCGCCGCGGGGATGAGTGAGCCGGAGGTCGCCCAGTTTCTCCGGCTCATCCAGAAGATCCAGGGCCAGGGGGGGACCGTCCTCCTCGTGGAGCACAACATGGGCGTGGTCATGTCCCTGGCCGACCGGGTCACGGTGCTGGACTTCGGGCGGAAGATCGCGGAAGGCACGCCGACCGAAGTGCGCGAAGTCCCGGCGGTCCTGGACGCGTACCTCGGGCGCGAAGACGACGATGCTTGAGGTCACCGGGCTCCGGGTCGCGTACGACGGCGTCGAGGTGCTCCACGGCATCGACCTGCGCGTCGGCTCGAACGAGATCGTGGCGCTCCTCGGAGCAAACGGGGCCGGCAAGTCTACCACCCTGAAGGGTCTCGCGGGCCTCGGCCAGCCGACCGCGGGGCGGGTGCGCTTCGACGGCCGCGACCTCCTGGGACTCCCGACCGAAGCGATTGCGCGCCTCGGCGTCTCCTTGGTTCCTGAGGGCCGACGTATCTTCCCCGGTCTTTCGGTATTTGGGAACCTGGAGGTCGCAACGACGCCTTGGGCCGGCTGGCGGACCTCACTCGAGAGCGACCTCGATCGGGTCTTCACGCTCTTCCCCCAGCTGCGACCGCGCCTGCGACAGCGAGGCTGGTCGCTGTCGGGGGGTGAGCAACAGATGCTGGCGATCGCCCGAGCCCTCATGTCGCGGCCGAAGCTCCTGCTCCTGGACGAGCCGTCACTCGGACTCGCCCCTCGCGTCGTGCGGACCGTGTTCCGCGCCATCCAGGAGATCAACCGGCGCGGGACGCCGATCCTCCTGGTAGAGCAAAACTCGACCGCCGCGCTGCGGATCGCCCACCGAGGGTACGTGATGGAGCATGGTCGCATCGTGCTCGAGGACGACGCGGGACGGCTCCTTGCGGCCTCGCGCGTCAAGGAGGCCTACCTCGGCGCCTGAGGCTCCAGCAGGGCGAGGGTCCCGTCCCCTTGGCGAAAGACGAGGCCTCCGATGCGGGACTCGCCGCCGCTACGTCTGCGCAGTGGTCGTGGCGGCCGGCCTGGCCGAGGCGCCGCACCGGGGGCAATGCGCCCACTCCGCGTCCAGCGGAGTGTTGCAGGACGCGCAGGTCCGGGCGACCGTCGCTGCCGCCCCGGAGGGGGCGGCTGGTTTGGACGCCCCCTCTTCATCGGCGTCGGCCTCCGTTGCCTTCCTGAATTCCTTCACCGACTTCCCGAGGCCCCGGGCCAGCTCGGGAAGCTTCTGCGCCCCGAACAGGAGGAGCGCAAGGAGGAGGATGACCATCAACTCCTGGGTGCCGAGCCCGAACATTGGGGATTACCTCCACCGGGTGCCGCTTCGTTTCGGTGTCTCTGACGACCGCACGCTTCCGTCACGCCTCGTCATTCGCGCCCGTTCCGTTCCGCCTGGCCGGTCCACTCCTTCGCGGCAACCGAAAAATCCCCGGAGAGGAGCTCAATACGAATTCTCGCGTGTTGAGGGCGGCAGCCACCGAGGCCGGCTCGCAACGGGCCGGCCCCACCCGGGCCCGAGGAACACGGGCGTGACGTACCAGGTCGCGCCGGCTTGCCAGGCGACGGACTCGCCAGGAGCGCGAGCCCGACGCCTATGAGTGGAGGGGGGACGGTCATGAAGGGCATGCGCGTCGTGTGCGTGGTCTCGTTGGCGCTGAGCGCCCTACTTTCCGCCACCTGGGCCGACGAGATGGGCGTCGTCAAACAGGAGGCGCAGACAACCCACTACCGTTTCGCACTGCAGATTGGCCCGAAGGAGCCGATGTATTCCAAGACCGAGGCGGCAAAGATGCACCCGACGTCCGGCGAGATCATGGTGAGCGGCCGCATGACCGAGATGCCGATGCCCATGGCGTCGGGCATGGCGATGGACGAGCGCCATCTGGAGGTGCACGTGACCTCCCGGGCGACGGGCAAGACCGTGACGAACGCCCGGGTCCGCATCACGGTTACCGACGACTCGAACAAGAAGGCCGTCGCGGTGCCTGTGGCGGCGATGTACGGAGTCAAGGAAGGTCCGTCGGACTGGCACTACGGGAATAACGTCTCGATGCCGCCGGGGACGTATACGATCGAGGTGGTGGTGAATGGGGAGCGCGGCACCTTCCACGTCACGATTCCGAAAATGTGACGGGCCCCACGGTTTGGAAACGGCTCCCGCACGCATTCGACGGCGCTGCGATCCCTCATCGCGCTCCCTTGGCATGCGCGTCTACCCGCCGTCAGCCGGCAGTGGTAGCATGACGCAGTTCGGATGACGCCGGCCCCCTGAACACGGGGTCGGAAGGAGCCAGCCATGGCGCATGACGCGATCCGGATCCGGGACATCGTCGCCGAGCCGGGCACCAGGCGACGCGGGCGTCTCAAGATCGGCGAGACGGCGGCGGGGCCGATCGAGATGCCCATCGTGATCATCCGCGGCACGGAGCCCGGACCCGTGCTCTGTCTCACCGGCGCCGTCCACGGCACGGAGTATGCGGGCAAGACCGCCGTCCGCGAGCTGGCCAAACGGCTCGAGCCCGAGGGCCTCGCCGGGACGGTGATCGCCGTCACGATCACCAACATGCCGATGTATCAGGCCCGCTCGCCGTTCATCTCGCCCATCGACGGGCTGAACCTGAACCGCGTGGCGCCGGGCCGGCCGGATGGGACGATGACCGAGCTCGTCGCCCATACCCTCTTCACCGAGGTGCTGGGTCTGGCGACGCACCACATCGACTGCCACGGCGGGGATCTCACCGAGATCCTCTGGCCGTACGCGGCGTACCGCGTGACCGGAAACCGCGCCGCCGACGAGATCGGCGAGGCCATGGCGCGCGTCTACACGCCCCGGATCTTCGCCCTCCTCAAAGAAGGCGTCCCGCTGGCCCTCACCCACGGAACCGTGACGTCCGAGGCCGCCAAGCGCGGCATTGCCTCCATCCTGGGCGAGTGCGGCAGCGCCGGCGGACTCGATCCGGCCGACGTCCAGACACACCTCCAGGGGATCACGAACGTCATGCGGCTCCTCCAGATGATCCCGGGTGAGCCGACCGTGGCGCCGAAGCAGCTGCTGGGAGTCGGCCAGTTCGTAATCCAGGCGCGCCACGGCGGCCTCCTGCGCCTCTCCGCCCAGATCGGCGACGAAATCACCGAAGGCCAGGCGCTCGGCGAGATCTGGGACGAGTTCGGGGACGTCGTGGAGACGCTCTACGCCCCGGCCCCGGGTCTGGTCCGGATCATCTGGACCCACAAGGTCGTCAACACGGGCGACCTCGTGCTCAAGTGCTGGGTGACCGAGCCGGCGCCCCCCTTCCCCTCGACGGATCGGTTCGCCCGATAGCATCGTCGACCGGGGGATACGGTCGGCCGGACAGCTCACCCGCGGGCGCACAGTCGAAGGGAGGCACCGGGATGGAGATCACGTCGCAGAAGCTCAGCGAGTTCTTCAACATCGGGCGGGACCGGGGGTGGGACGTCCAGAAGCAGGCCTGGACCGTGAACACGCTCATCGATCCGGAGGGCTGCGTCCCCACCCTGGGCGACATCCTGGACGCCATGCCGCTCGACCTGCGCCTGGCGAAGTCCGGGAATCGCTACGGCTACCCGCCGCTCC
>CAZDYT010000141.1:0-8545 GCA_964509395.1 uncultured bacterium | reverse complement strand
GTGTTCGCCGAGATCGTCTTCGCCCGCCCGGGCCTCGGCCGGCTCGTGTACGACGGCGTGATCACGCGCAACTACCCGGTGGTCATGGGCACGGTGCTCGTGACGACGTGGCTGTTCGTCCTCTGCACGCTGGCGGCCGACCTGGTCGCCGCCCTGCTCGACCCGCGCGTGCGGGAGAAGCTCTGAGGTCCCGGCCCTCAGGCCGGCGCCGCGTCGAAGCCGTTCAGGGGGAAGTGGCAGCGGACCCAGCGACCGGCGGCGATCCGGCGGTAGGCCGGCGCCTCGACGCGGCAGCGCGCCTCCGCGAAGGGACAGCGGGTGTGGAACTCGCAGCCGGGCGGCCGGTGGCGCAGGGACGGGACCTCGCCGGCGAGCTCGAGGCGGGCCCGGCGCCGGTCGGGGTCCGGCTGCGGGACCGCGTTGAGCAGCCCCACCGTGTAGGGGTGGGCCGGCCGCGCGAAGACCGTGGCGGTGGGTCCCTGCTCGACGAAGCGCCCCATGTACATGATGGCCAGCCGGTCGCTGACGTGCCGGATCACCGGCAGGTTGTGGGTGACGATGAGGTAGCTCAGGCCCAGCCGCTCCCGGAGCTCGTTCATCAGGTTCAGGACGTCACCCTGGACCGACACGTCGAGCCCCGCCGTCGGCTCGTCGGCGATGACCAGCCGGGGGGCGAGGGCGAGGGCCCGCGCGATGCCGACCCGGCGGGCCTGGCCGCCCGAGAGCTCGTGCGGGTAGGCGCCCCGGAGCCCGTCGGGCAGGCCCACCACGCGCAGGAGGCGGCTCACCTCCTCGTCGAGGGGGCGCTCCCGGACGCCGTGGATGCGGAACGGCTCGGCGAGCAGGCTGCGCACGGTCTTCCGGGGCGAGAGGCTGGCCACCGGGTCCTGGAACATCATGCCGATCTGGCGACGGATGGGCCGGTAGGCACGGTCGGAGAGGCCGACCAGCGGCGTCCCCCGGAAGCGGATGCTCCCGGCGGCGAGCGGGACGAGCCCGATGATCGCCCGGACGAGCGTCGTCTTGCCCGAGCCGCTCTCGCCCACCAGCCCCAGCGTCTCGCCCTCGCCCAGCGCGAAGCCCACCTCCAGCACCGCGTCGATGAACGGATCGCGGATCCCCTCGAGCAGCGCTCGCACGGCGCCGACAGCGCGGAAGCGGACGCGCAGGGCCTCGACCCGGAGCAGCTCAGCCATCGCGGACACGGAAGCAGCGGGCGGCGTGCCCGTCCGCGACGCGGTAGGCGGCCGGCGCCTCCCCGGCGCACGGCGCGTAGGCCTCCGGGCAGCGCGGCGCGAAGATGCAGCCGGGCGGGAGGGCGACGAGGTCGGGGACGCTCCCCGGGATGGTCGGGAGGGTCCGCGCGCGCTCGGGGAGGCGGGCGGGGTCGCACTCGAGGAGGAGTCGGGTGTAGGGGTGCCGCGCACCGTGGAAGAGCGGCCGCACGTCGGCGCGCTCGACGACCTCGCCCGCGTACATGACGACGACCTCGTCGCACAGCTCGGCCACGAGCCCGAGGTTGTGCGACACGAACACGATCGAGCCCTGGAAGCTCTCCCGGAGGCGCTGGAGCAGCTCGATGATCTGGGCTTCGAGGGTGACGTCGAGGGCGGTGGTGGGCTCGTCGGCGATCAGGACGCTCGGGTTCATCAGGAGCGCCATGGCGATCGCAATCCGCTGGCGCATGCCGCCGCTGAACTGGTGCGGGTAGTCGTCGACGCGCTCTTCCGGGTCGGGGATGCCGACCCGGCGGAGCATCTCGACCGCCCGCCGCCGCTTCTCGCCGGCGGGCGCCGCGTCCCGGTACTGAATGGCGACCATGTGGGTGGCGATCGACAGCACCGGATTGAACGCCGTCATCGGGTCTTGGAAGACCATCGCGATGCGCCGACCCCGGATCTCCCGCAGGTCGGCCGGCGACATCCGCAGGACGTCGCGCCCCTCGAAGCGGATCTCCCCGCCCCGGATGACCGCGTTGGCGGCCAGGAGGCGCAGCACCGCCAGGACGAGCGTGGTCTTTCCGCAGCCGCTCTCGCCGACGATGCCGACGATCCGGCCGCGCGGGACGGCCAGGTCGGCGTGGCGCACCGCGTGGACGGCGCCGCGCGGCGTCAGGAAGTCGACGCTGAGGTCGCGGATCTCGAGGACGGGGTCGGGGCTCACTAGTCGCGGCGCAACCGGGGGTCGAAGATGTCGCGGAGTGACTCGCCGAGGAAGGTGAAGCCGAGCGTGGTCACGACCAGCGGGAGGCCGCCGGCGATCACCACCCACGGGGTATCGCGGATGAACGTGTACCCGTCGTTGAGGATCGAGCCCCAGCTCGGCGTCGGCGGGCGGATACCCAGGCCCAGGAAGGAGAGCCCGGCCTCGATCGTCACGACGACCGGGATCTCCATGCTGGCCAGGATCAGGACCGGGCCCACCACGTTCGGCAGGACGTGCTCGGCGAGCACCCGCGCGACACCCGCGCCGAGGGCCCGCTCGGCGAGGATGAACTCGTTCGTCTTGAGCGACAGCGTCTGCGTGCGGACGATCCGGCCGTACACCGGGACCGACGTGACCACCACGACCAGGACGATGGTGTCGAGGCTCGGTCCGAGGAGCGTGACGACGGCGAGCGCGAACATCGTGGTCGGGAACGAGCGGACTGCGTCGAAGGCGAGCAGCAGGGCATTGTCGAGCCCGCGCGGACCGTAGCCCGCCAGCATGCCGAGCACCAGGCCGATCGAGAGCGCGAGCGACACGGAGACGAGCGAGACCTGGAGCGCGACCCGCCCGCCGTGAAGGACGCGCGCGAAGAGATCCCGCCCGAGGTGGTCGGTGCCGAGCGGGTGCGCCGGGCTCGGCCACTGGTGGCGCGCGCGCAGGTCAAGCGCGGTCGGGTTGGCCGAGGTCAGGACATCGGCGAAGAGCGCGCCGGCGACCACCACGGCGACGAGGACGGTGCCGAGCAACCCGACGGGGTCGCGGGCCAGCCGGCCGAGCCGCCGTAGGCGGGCGCCGCGTCCGCCCGGGTGCGCGACGGGGGTGACCTCAGCCGTCGTCATGGGGCCGCGGCGCCTCTCCGGCGACGGAGCGGGCGGGGTCGCGCCGGGTCAGGCCACCTGGAACTTCCGCAGGAGCATCCGGTTCCCGTCGGGCGTCAGCGCCGGCTTGAGGTGGTTGCGGTACAGCACCGCGTTGACGCCGTGGGTCAGGAAGAGGTAGGCGCCCGACTCCTCCATGAGGTCCTGCATCCGGACGTACATCGCGTGGCGCTTGGCCGGATCGGGCTCGAGGAGCGCCTGCTCGTGCAGGGTGTCGTATTCCTTGTTGCTGAAGCGCTCCCAGTTCCACTCGCCGATCTGGGTCGAGGTGAACCAGACCGTCGCCCAGCTCGGGTCCGGCTGCATGGAGAAGCGGACGATGTGCATCTGCATCTTCTTCCAGCCGCCGGCCTTGTCGGACGCCATCGCCTTCTGGACGCCGCTGTCGTACGGCACCACCTCGGCCTGGATGCCCACCTTGGCCAGGCTGGCGGCGACGACCTGGGCCGCATTGACGAACTCCGCTGAGTTCCGCGTGCCGATCTCCGTCTTGAACCCGCGCGGGTGGCCGGCCTCCGCCAGGAGCTTCCGCGCCTTCTCGGGGTCGGGGCCGGCGACGAGATTCTTCTCGCGGTGGCCGATCAGGCCCGGGGCGATGATGCCGGTCGCGCGCGACGCCACGCCGAAGAACGCCCCCTCGAGGACCGCCTTCGAGTCGACGGCGAGCTGCACGGCCCGGCGGACCCGGATGTCCGAGAACACGCCGCTCTCCATTTGCATGCCGAGCCACCAGTAGGTGAGCCCCGGGCGCTCGACGAGGGTCGAGTTCGCCGGCGGCTTGGCCCGCAGGCGGGGGACCGAGGTCATCGGCACTTGCGTCACGTCGATCTGGCCGGCCTCGTAGGCGATCTCCGCCGCGTTGGCGTCCAGGATGGCGAGTGCCTGGATCTCCTCGAACGGCGGCTTGGGACCGGGCCAGAGCGGATTGCGGTCGAGGGTGATGCTGGCTCGAGGCTCCCACTTCTTGATCCGGTATGGCCCGCAGGTCGCCCCCGGGTCCATGGTGAAGCGCTGGCCGTCCATGCGCTCGACCGCCTTCTTGCACACGATCGCCGCCGAGGTCTGCGGGAGCGTGGAGGACCAGAGCGGGATGAACGGCTGTTTCAGGGCGATGACCCCGGAGTGCGTCCCGGTGATCTCGACCCGGTCCAGCTTTGCCCAGTCGCCCCGGTACGGAGACTTCATCGCCGGGTTGGCGATGCGCTCGTAGGAGAACTTGACGTCCTCGGCCGTCAGCTCGCCGAAGCCGTTGGTCCAGGGGATCCCGGGGCGGAGCTGGAACCTGATGTGGGTCGGATCCACCTGCTCGATCGTGGTCGCGGCGTCCCGCTCCCACCCCCACGTCGTCCCGGGCTGGAGCGTCACCAGCCCCAGAAGAGCCGTGTCGATGATGTCGCTCTCCGCGGCTCCGAGGCGGAACGCCGGGTCGAGGGTCTCGTAGTTCGTGTAGGCGCGGATCCGCAGGACCTTGGTGTCGGCCGCCTCGGCCTCCAGCCGGGCCGGCCCCACGGCCGCCAGGCCGGCGGCCATCGAGGCGCGCAGGAATTCCCTCCGGGACAGACGGTGTCGCTCCATGTTCCCCTCCCCCAGTGCGCGCCCGCCGCGCGTCTCGCGGGTTCCGGGCGCGGACGAAAAGCCGACGAGGCTCTCGCGACGTGCGCCCGCCGGCCGCGGCGGCGCCACCCCGCGGCCTTGGGTGGCCAGTATTATGCGTCGGCCCCGGGGGCAAGTCCAGAGAGGCGGGCGGCCATTCGGGCCGGGTGGTCGTCGAGCCGGTCCGAGGGGTCGGGCGGACGGGGCGCGGCGGCTCGAGTCGGCTCGGTGGGACGGGATCCGGGGAAGCTGGCGCGCTCAGCGGGGGCCAGGCAGCCATGGGCAGGATGCGCCCCGAGGGCGATCGTCGGAGCTGAAGGGATTCGGGCTCGATTGGAATGCCGGTCCTGCGTCTGCGGCTCCTGTCCGAACCCCGATCTCACGGTCGTCGCCGAGGACGTCGAGCGGACCTTCGTCGAGATCAAGGACGAGGCGGCGGTAGTCGCGGCCCGCCGCGCTGGGGCTGGTGCCGGGGGTGGGTAGGGGAGCGCGGGTGCTCCACTGGGGCGCCAGCGCCTCAGGCCCAGGGACGCGCGGGGCACCACTGCGACAAGCTTTCGCAAGGGATTTCCGCGGGTTGGAGATCCGGTCAACCTGGCAGGGTTCTTGCTGCGCCTGGCAGCAGGGATGCGTGTCCCCACTTTACGAGGGCTTCGGGTGCTGCCTCGCTGGCTCGTGGTGCTGGCGGCGATTGCCGTCGGCACCGCGGCGACGGTATGCCTCGCCCATTCGCACGACACCCTTCCCGATCCGTGCCTGTCGATCGTCGCCCTGACGATCGCGATCGGCGTGGCCGTCGGGCTGGTATCCGCCGATCGCGTCGCGTTCGTGCGTACCGCGAGGTACGACTTCTCGCCGCTGGATCTCCCTGCGCCGCCCCCCAAGCCGTAGCGCCCGCTGCGCCCCAGCCTGCCCGAGGGGGGGCAGGTCAAATCAGGTCGTGAAGGAGTCGAGAATGCGTCGGGTTCCGCATGTGTCATGCGTCGTCTCTGGGATGTCGCCCTTCCGGTCGCGCGACTGGTGCTGAGGGCCCGCGATGTGGCGCGTTCGACTGTTCGGGACGCTCGCGAGGCACGCCGAGCAACTGGCGCCGGAGACGCGCGCGTTCGCGCTGCTCCGGGGCCTGACCGTGATCGGGGGCGTCGCGGCGCTGTTCATGGTGCCGCTCAGGCCGGAGCATCAGGCGCACTTCGTCCCGTTCCTCGGTGGCGTTATCGCCTACAAGGCGGTGCTGCTCGCCGTCCTCGTGCGGTGGGCCGGGCGGGCGTGGAAGATCCTGCTGGCGACGCTCGGAGTGGACCTGGGGCTGGTGTTCCTCCTGGTGTGGTTCACGGGAGGCGGGGATAGTCACTTCTTTCTGCTCTTCTATCTCCTCGTCGCCCTCAACGCGCACTACTTCGGCCCCGGTATCGGTGTGGCGGCCGCCGTCGCGGCCACGGGGCTGCTGGCCGCGGCCAACGCGCTCACGCCGGCACCGGCGGCGTGGATCCACGTCGGCTCGCGGGCCGTGCTGCTCGGCCTGCTCGGGCTGGCGCTCGGGCACGTGGCGGCCCAGGAGCGGGCGGCCCGCGCCCGGGCGGAGACGCTCGCGCGTGAGGTCGAGGCGGCGACCGCACGGCTCGTCGAGGCCGAGCGCCTGGCCGCAGTCGGGCGCCTGTCGTCGAGGATGGCGCACGAGGTGCGGAATCCGCTGGGCGCGATCAACCTGAACGTCGACCTGCTGGGCGACCTCGTGGGGACCTGCCCCGGGCCCGCCATGGGCGAGGCGCAGGAGCTGCTGGGGGGAATCCGGGAGGAGGTCCGGGGGCTGGCGGCGCTCACCGACGAGTACCTTGTGGCCGCTCGGCCGCCCCGGCCGGCCTTCGAGGAGGACTCACTCAACGACCTCGTGCGGGAGCTGGTCGAGTTCATTTGGCCGCTCGCGGAGCGGCAGGGCGTCACGGTGGCACTCGACCTCGACCCGAGCCTCCCACTCCTGGCCTTTGACCGGGCCATGCTGCGGCAGGCTCTGCGCAACCTCCTCAAGAACAGCCTGGAGGCATTGCCGCATGACGGGCGCGTCGTCGTCGCCACGCGGCGCGAGGATGGGGCGGCGGTGGTGACCGTCGCCGACGCCGGGCCCGGGATCGCCCCGGCGGCCGTGTCGCGGCTCTTCGAGCCGTTCTTCACCACCAAGCCGCGGGGCACGGGCCTGGGGCTCAGTATCGCGCGGCAGATCGCCCGGGACCATGGGGGCGAGCTGACGTGGTCCAGCGAGCCGGGCCGCGGTGCGTCGTTCTCCATCCGGCTCCCGATCAAAGGAGCGGCCGATGCGTGAGATCGCCACGGTCCTGGTGGCCGACGACGAGGCCGGGATGCGCGAGAGCCTGGCGCGGGTCCTGCGCCGCGAGGGGTTTCGCGTGCTGGCGGTCGAGGACGGCGCGGCGGCCCTCGACGCGCTCCGCCACGAGCGGGTCGACGTGCTCGTCGCCGACCTGCGGATGCCGGGTCTCGACGGCCTCGAGCTGCTTCGGGCGGCCAAGCTGGTGGCGCCGGACACCGAGGTGATCCTCCTCTCCGGCCACGGGACCGTCGAGGAGGCGGTCGGGGCGATGAAGGAAGGTGCCCGGGACTTCCTGACGAAGCCCTTTGACCGGGCGCCGCTCCTCCGGGTCGTGCGCCAGGCCCTCGAGCACCGGGCCCTGGTCCTCGAGAACCGGAGCCTCCAGCGGCGGCTCGACGAGCTGACGGGCGCGAGCGAACTCATCGGCGAAAGCCCCGGGATTCGGGCCGTGCTCGACCTGGTCCGCCGCGTGGCGGCGACCGACGCGACGGTGCTCATCCAAGGCGAGAGCGGCACCGGCAAGGAGCTGGTGGCCCGGGCGCTCCACGAGCTGTCGCCACGGCGCGCCCGACCGTTCGTCCGGGTGAACTGCGCCGCGCTGCCGGAGACCCTTCTGGAATCGGAGCTGTTCGGCTACGAGAAGGGCGCCTTCACCGGCGCGGTGGGCCGGAAGGAGGGGCGGTTCCAGCTCGCTGACGGAGGCACGCTCCTCCTCGACGAGGTAGGCGACCTCGCGCCGCTCACGCAGGCGAAGCTCCTCCGCGTCCTGCAGGAGGGAGAGTTCGAGCTGCTCGTGGCTACCCGGACCGTCAATGTCGACGGCCGCGTCGTCGCCGCTACGAACCAGGACCTCGCGCAGCTGGTCCGGGAGAAGCGCTTCCGCGAGGATCTCTACTACCGGTTGCAGGTGATCACCGTGGCCGTCCCGCCGCTGCGGGAGCGGCGGGAGGACATCCCGCTGCTCGCCCAGCACTTCCTCCGGCGGTTCGCCGCGAAGAACCGTCGGGAGATCGACGGGTTCAGCGAGGCGGCGCTGGGCGGGTTGGTCGACTACCCATGGCCGGGGAACGTGCGCGAGCTGGAGCACGCGATCGAGCGCGCGGTGATCCTGGCCCGCGGGCGGCTCCTCGACGTGGGCGACCTGCCCGAGCCCGTGGCGCACGCCGAGCCCTCGGCGCGCGTCGTGCCGATCCCGATCGGGACGCCGCTCGACGAGGTCGAGCTCAGGCTCATCGAAGAGACGCTCAGGCTCACCAAGGGGAACAAGGAGCTGGCGGCGAAGCTCTTGGGGATCGCCAGCCGGACGATCTACCGAAAGCTGAAGGAGCGGCCCAACGGCCAGGAAGGAGCGCTGGAATGAGTAGGCACCGGGAGGGTGGGGGGCACGGGAAACCGCGGGCGGCGCCCGGGCGACCGAGGGTTCGGCGGCGCGCGACCCTCGCCGTGGTCGTCGTGCTGGTCGCGGCGGCGGGGACGGTGGCCTGGCTCGCGTGGCCGTCGGTGACCGCCGAGGGCGGGGTGCCACGGCTGGTCGTCGAGCAGC
>CAZDYT010000140.1:0-8549 GCA_964509395.1 uncultured bacterium | reverse complement strand
CCAGAAGGGAGCGACGGCCCGGAGGCCGTAGGCCGGAGGCGTCGCGACCAGATGGTCAATGGCGGCATACGCCTCGGCCCGCCTCCTCCCTGCGTCCTGGGGCTGCTCGGGTCTCGACCACGGCCCGAGGCGATTGGGCGATGAAACTTGACTCATTCGGCACGAGTTTGGTGGTTCAAGGACCCTAGAGCGGGCGCGTCGCGAATTCGCGGTTGAGCGGCACGCCCTGCTTGCAGAGGGGGCACTCCTTCGGGTCGTAGGTGGGGAAGTCCCGCTTCACGAGGCTGAAGACGCTCTTCGGCAGATCCACCTTCGAGTTCCGCTGCCAGAGGCAGCCGATCCCAACGACACTCCCGCCCTTCTGCTCCACGAGCTGAATGAGGAGCTTGAGGGTCTCGCCGGTCGTGATGAGGTCCTCCACGATGAGAACCTTCGTCCCCCGCGTGATGAACCGCTCGAACTCCTCCGGCAGGCGGACCTGCCGCCGGGGCCCCGTGACGCCCTTGGTCGCGTAGACGAGGAGCGGCCGGCCAGGCAGGGCGCGGGCCACGCCGTGGGCGAGGATCAACGCTCCCAGGCCCGTCGAGAGGACGACGTCGGTCGGCCACTGGGCGAAGTGCTTGGCGATCACCGTCCCGAGCCCTTCGGTGAACGAGGGCTCGGTCGTGACGAGCGACTTGTCGATGTACTCCGGGGCATGGTGCCCCGAGGGGAGGAGGAAATGGTCGTTTCCCCGGTACGCCCCGGTGCGGCGGAGGATCTCCAGGTGGAGCTTCTCGCGGACCTTCGCGTCAGCCACGGCGGGTCCGGGCTCGCAGGGACGGGCGGTCGGCTTATCCCGGGGCGCCATCGGGGTCTCCCTGCGGTCCTCGGCTCTCCTCGCACGACTGTGCGTTCAGGCAGGCCTCGGCCGGCTCTTCCCGGCGATGAGGGGCGGGCGGGGACGCGCCTGCCGGACAATCAGTCCCTCGTGGCACGCGGGGCACACCTCGCGCGCGGCCTTCCGGAGGACTTCCCACGGCCGCAGGTGCTCGTCGCACCGCTCGCACGCCGGGTTGTTGCAGAAGCGAACCAGGTCGCCCGCGCCCACGGCCCCTCGGTCCCGTCTCATCGTGGCCCGCCCCCTCGGGAGTTGTCAACCCACCGGATCGCGGGCGATGCCGAGACCCGCGAGGCCCCGGCGACGTCGCCCGGGCCGGTGCCCTCGGGGCGGGGGTGATAGAATTGTCGGCGTGAAGCGCGGGCTCGCAGCGCTGGCCTCGGTCCCCGCCTTGGGGGGGGATCTCGTTCCGGCGCGCGTCTGGTTGGACCGTCTGGCGCTGCTGGTGCCGGGAACGACCGCCACCCGCTGGCTTCTGGTCGCCGACCTCGCCTGTCTCGTGGCCATGGGCCGGGCGACGCGCCGCCCCGCTCTGGGGGTCGCCCTCGCGCTGGTCGCCGGCCTCGTGGCGCTCGTGGTCGCGGGCATGGTGGTGACGGACTTCTATCTCGGCCTCGCGCTCTTCCACCTGGCGGTCGGGGTGACGGCCGCGATCGCCTTTCGCCCCGCCCGCTGGGCCGGGGTGGCCCTCATCGGTCTGGCCCTCGTGCTCGGGATGGCGACCTGAGCGCGATGGGGAGGGCGCCCGGCTCTCGTGGGGCCCTGGACGGCCACTCTGGGCATGGCGCGGGGTGACCCGATGAGAGTCCTCGCCGTGGAGACTTCCACGCTGACGGGGGCGGTGGCCCTCCTCACGGGCGACACCGTCGTGGCCGAGTGGCGCCTCAGCATCGCCGTCACCCACTCCGAGCGTCTCCTCTCGGCGGTGGACCACCTCCTCACGACCGCCGGCCTCGGGCTTTCGGACATCGACGCCCTCGCGGTCGCCGTCGGGCCGGGCTCGTTCACGGGGCTCCGGATCGGCGTCAGCACCATGAAGAGCTTGGCCTTCGCCACCGGCAAGCCGCTGGTCGCGGTCCCGACTCTGGATGCCCTTGCCTGGAGCCTTCCGTTCGCGGCGTACCCCGTCTGTCCCATCCTGGATGCGAAGAAGGGCGAGGTCTACACGGCGCTCTATCGGACCGAGGCGGGACGGCTCGAGCGGCTCTGGGAGTATCGGGCCCTGGCCCCGGAGCGGCTCGCCGAGGCGCTCGTGGAGGAAGTGCGCGGCCCCGTAGTGTTCCTCGGCGACGGCGTGGCGCCGTTCGCGCAGGTACTGCGTGGCGTCCTGGGCGGAGACGCGCGCCTCGCCCCACCCGGGCAGCGACTCCCCTCGGCCATCGCCGTCGCCGATTTGGCTCGCGGTGCCCTGGAGCGCGGTGAGACCGCCGATCCCGCCTCCCTGGTGCCCATCTACATCCGACGCTCGGAAGCCGAGCTCGGCCCGGAACGCCAGCGTGTCGGGCATTCGCATTGAGCCGATGCGCCTCGAGGACGTCGACGAGGTGCTCGCCACCGAGCGGGTCTCGTTTCCCCACCCCTGGTCGCGCCAGGCGTTCGTCTACGAGCTGCGGGAGAACCGCGTCGCCCGCCTGTGGGTGGCTCGGGCAGCGGAGGTCTCGAGGACTCCGGTCGTCGCGTACCTCTGCCTCTGGTTGATCGCCGACGAGGTCCACGTGACCAACTTCGCCGTCCACCCCGACTACAGATGTCGAGGCATCGGCCGGGAGCTCATGGGCACGCTGCTCGAGCGCTACCGACAGGAGGGCGCCACCCGCGCGGCGCTCGAGGTGCGGCCGAGCAACCACCGGGCGCGGCGGCTCTACGAAGCGTTTGGCTTCCGGCAGGTGGGGTTGCGGAAGGGGTACTACTTCGACACCGGGGAGGACGCGCTCGTCCTGGAGGCTCGGCTGGCGCCGCCTCAAGCGAGCGAGGGCCGGGAGGGCGGGGGTGAGCGGCCGCGGGAGCCGATGCCCTCGCGCCGGGCGGTCGGGAACTCGGGCGCGGGCTGAGGCGTTTCCTGATCGAGGTCGCTCCAGCGCCGTGAGCCCACGGCGCGGAGTCCGGTCGCTTTCCAGCGGGATTCTGAGGGATGCGCGCCTCGAGACCGACTCCCCGGTCCGGTTCGCCACCGCGCGGCCCTGGCCGGGTCTCGGCTCTGGTGGGGGCCCTGGTCTTGCTGCCTTCGCTGGCCGGCGGCCAGGGGGGACCCGCGGGGGACCTCGTCGCCCGCGGGAAGTACATCTTCGGGGCTGCCGCCGGCTGTGGCTGCCACACCGATCCGGCGAGGGCGGAACCGGGGAAGACGCTCAACGCCGGCGGGCGTCGGTATGATGGGCCCTTCGGGACGGTGCATTCCGCGAACATCACGCCCGACCCGCAGACCGGGATCGGGCAGTGGACCGACGATCAGATGATCACCGCGATTCGGTTGGGTCGCCGGCCGAACGGCGAGCGCCTGATCCCGGTCCACCCCTATCCGGTCTTCAACGGCATGGCCGAGGCCGACCTCCGGGCGCTGGTGCGGTATCTCCGGAGCGTGCCGCCCGTTCACCGCCCCAACGAGCCGAAGAAGATCGCGGTCCCCCTTTTCGAGAGCGTATTTCTGCCCGCGTGGCTCGCCGCGTTCGCGGCCCGCGAGGTGCCGCCGCCCGCCGCCCCGAGCTCCGGCGTGGCGCGCGGGGAGTATCTGGTCCGGGCGGTGAGCCACTGCGGCGAGTGTCACACGCCGCGGGGTGGAAGCTACGCGCCCGACCCCTCGCGCTTCCTGGCGGGCAACCCCAAGGGCCCCGACGGCGACCCGGTGCCGAACATCACGCCCGACAGGGACACGGGGCTCACGTGGTCGGAAGAGGAGATCGCCGAGTTCCTCGCGACGGGGAAGAAGCCCAATGGGGATACGGCGAGCGGCCTCATGGCCGAGGTCATTCAGGGGTCGTCGGCCGGGTTCAAGGACCTCACGAAGGAAGACCGGCTCGCGATCGCCCGGTACCTGAAGACCATCCCCCCGATCAAGCACAAGGTGACGCCGTGAGTCGGCCTTCCTCGTGCTATACTCACGTTACGCCCGCACGGTGCGAGGCTGCGACGCACGGTGCAGCTTCGTCAGACGGTGTACCTGCCATCCCGTCTCAAGCGGAGGAGATGCTCATGGCGCACCGGGTGCTCGTCGCGGTCTGCGTGGTGTCCCTGGCCCTCGCACCGTCCGCGGAGGCATGGAACGGCGGTCCGCTGTGGTACGTCACCGACCTCGCCCCCTTCTGCGCCTTCTGTCATTCCTCGATGCAGAAGGAGCAGCTCCGGAACATGCCCGAGGGGGTGCAGAACGCCTACTGGGTCGAGAACAAGCACTACAAGCAGATCGAGGCGGGTGAGGGCCCCTACAAGGAGATGACGCCCGCCGACCGCGCCCGCCTGCTGGCGGACGTGAAGGCCATCGACGCCGCTGCCTCGGTCGCGCTGGCCGGCCCGACCTCGGCGAGACCCGGCCAGGAGATCACGGTGACGGCGACGGTGAAGGGCGGGGCTGGCCCGGTGGTCGGCGTG
This sequence comes from uncultured bacterium, assembly GCA_964509395.1. GTDB lineage: Bacteria > Methylomirabilota > Methylomirabilia > Rokubacteriales > DASRDR01 > CAZDYT01. Next base: position 4,084 of record CAZDYT010000140.1, on the reverse strand, counting down.
TTCGTCGTGGATAGCGACCTCCGGTTCCAGGCCCGGTCCGTGGCGGGGGCCGGCTGGGACATCGTCGGGCCGCCGCGGATCGTCGGGCCGGACGGCCAGGTGCAGACGCGGTGGACGGACGGGCGCGCCGACGGGCTCCCCAAAAACACCAACTCCGCGGTCATCTTCAACCACAAGTCCGATCTGGAGAAGAAAGTGTTCCCGGAGTCGAAGGTGACCTGGACCCTCCGGGCGCCGCAGGAGCCCGGCCCCTACAACCTGTTTGTGGCCTTCCACTACGGGTCGGAGAAGGCTTCGCCGGTCGGATTCGTCGAGCGGGCAGGCACCGTCACCCCGCGGGGCGGGACCTTCGGCCCGTCCTCGCGTATCCTCTTCTCCAAGCCGGTGGCGGTGACGGTACGGTAGCGCGCGGATGCGGGGGGAGGTGGGGGCGTGGCTTGCCGGTGTCGCCCCCCTGGCCCTGGTTCTCGGTGTCACCGCGGCGTTCGGCGGCCTCCTTTACACGAAGGAGCAGAACGACCTCTTCTGCGTCTCCTGCCACCTCCACGAGGAGAAGTTCGTGCGCTTCCGGGCTCAGCCGTCGGCGACCGACCTCGCGGGGGCCCATCACGCGAGCCGCCAGGCGGTGCGCTGCATCGGCTGCCACGGGGGCGCCGGCGTCGTGAGAGGGTTCCAGATCCGGGCGGTGGCCGCGTTCGACACCCTGAGGTTCCTGGCCGGCCGGTACGAGGAGCCCAGAGGGATGCGCCTCGCGCTCCGGGACGCCGCGTGCCGGCAGTGCCACGAGCCCATCATTCGGGTGACGCTTGAGCAGGAGGAGGCCCAGGAGGGGCGGGGCGACAGCTATCATGCGATCACGGAGCATCGGACGGTGAAGACCGTTTGCGTCGCCTGCCACACGTCCCACACGCCGGGCCAGAAGCGACTTCAGTTCGTCGACCGGCCGACCGTGCTTCCGATCTGTCGGACCTGCCACGAGCACATGGGCGAGGATGTCTCCGGCTGACGTCGTCACGGCGAGCCCCGAGGAGCGCGCCCGGCTGCTGGAGGTGCTCCGCAAGATCCTCCAGTCCATCGGTTCGGTCCGAGACGAGTGGGAGATCTTCGAAACCGCCGTTCGGGAGACCGCACGACAGCTCCGGTACGATTGGGTGAGCCTCGTCCTCGAGGATTTGGACGAGCGCACCGCCCGCGTGTTCCTCTCGACGCCGCCCGGTTCCGGCCCGCTCCGCGTCGGGGAGGTCGTGGACCACCGCTCGGGTTTCTGGGAGGCGATGCGGACCGGCCGCCCGTTCGTGCGGGAGTCCTTCGATCTGAGCGGCCCGCTCTGGGAGGACCCGGCGCTCCGCCGACTCGGCATCACCGCCTATGCGGCGATCCCGCTCATCCTTCGGGGGAAGATCATCGGCACGTTCAACGTCGGCACGCGCGAGGCGGAGGGCCTGTCCGCCAACGTCGCCCTGATGACGCTGTTGGCCGAGTTTCTCGCGAACGCCGTGCTCGCCGCGCGCCTGATCGCCGAGGTCCAGCAGGGGTTGGCGCGGCTCCGCGAGAAGGTCGCAAGCCCCCCGCCGCCTCAGCTCTGACCGCCTCCCCGGGCGCGTGCGGCGTCCCCGCCGACGCCGGATCGCGCGTGGCCTGCCGCGACGCGCCGGTTTGACACCCGGCGCGCGCGGGTGCCACAATCACAAGCGATTTTTCTCGCGTGCTCGCGGGGGGACCGTGGCCTTGGCGTTCGCCGGCGTTCGGATGCTGGATCTCTCTCGGCTGCTGCCGGGTCCGTACTGCTCCCTCCTCTTCGCGGACCTCGGCGCCGAGGTGATCAAGGTCGAGGAGCCCGGGGTCGGCGACTACGCCCGGATGACCCGGCCTCACTGGGGCGATTCGGGGATCGGGGCCTACTTTCTCCTCCTCAACCGCAACAAGAAGAGCGTCTCGCTCAACCTCAGGACCGAGGGCGGTAAGGCCGTGTTCCGCCGACTGGTCGAGACGGCGGACGTGCTGTTGGAGAGTTTTCGGCCGGGCGTGATGGACCGGCTCGGACTCGGCTGGGAGGCCCTGCGGGCGGCGAACCCGCGGTTGATCTACTGCGCGATCACCGGCTACGGCCAGGACGGGCCGTACCGCGATCTCGTCGGGCACGACATCAACTATCTGGGGTACGCCGGGGCGCTCTCGGTCACGGGCCCCCGCGGCGGCCCCCCGCTCATGCCCGGCGTCCAGGTGGCGGACATCGGGGGCGGCGCCCTGCTCGCCGCCTTCGCCATCGCGGCGGCGCTCTATCACCGTCGCGAATCGGGACGAGGCCAGTTCATCGACGTCGCCATGACCGACGGGGTCGTGTCGTGGTTGGCTCCCTACTTCGGGCCGTTTTTCGCGACCGGGAAGCTCCCGGCGCGCGGCGAGGAGCGCCTGAACGGCGGCTGGGCGTGCTACCAGGCGTTCGAGACAGGCGATGGGCGCCACGTCACCCTCGGCGCCCTGGAGCCGAAGTTCTGGGCGAACTTCTGCCGGTTGATCGGCCGGGAGGATCTGGTGTCGCTTCAGTACGCGGAGGGGGAGGCCCGCGAGCGCGCCGAGGCGGAGCTCCGCGCAATCTTTCGCACGAAGCCGCGGGACGAGTGGGTGCGGCTGCTCCAGACGGAGGACGTCTGCGCGGGGCCGGTCCTCACGCTGGACGAGGTGGTTCGGGACCCGCAGCTCATCCGGCGGGGCCTGTTCCAGGCGATCGAGCATCCCAGGCTCGGGCGGATCCCGCAGCTCGGGTTTCCCGCCAAGCTCTCGGCGAGTCCGGCCCGAATGGAGACGGCGCCGCCCGAGCTGGGGGCGCACACGGACGAGATCCTCGCGGCGCTCGGCTATGATGCCGAGGCGGTCCAGGCCCTCCGCCGCGACGGGGCGATCTGATTCCATGAGCGAGCGCGGGCTCGAGCTGGTCGACCGGATGCTGGGCGGCGACCGTCTGGCGCTCGCCCGGCTCATCACGCTCGTGGAGAACCGGTCGCCCCTCGTGCCGGAGATCATGCGGCGGATCTACTCCCGGACGGGCCGCGCCTACACGCTCGGCGTCACGGGGCCGCCGGGTGCGGGGAAGAGCACGCTCGTGGACGTCCTTACGGGGCTCCTGCGGACGAGCGAGTCGACGGTCGGCATCATCGCGGTGGACCCCACGAGCCCGTTCACCGGCGGCGCCGTGCTCGGCGATCGCATTCGGATGCAGACCCACACCCTCGACCCCGGGGTCTTCATCCGGAGCATGGCGACGCGGGGCAGCCTGGGCGGCCTCGCGCGCGCGACGGCGTCCGTGCAGAAGCTGCTCGACGCGTTCGGCCAGGCGTGGATCCTGATCGAAACCGTGGGCGTCGGGCAGAGCGAGCTCGACGTCATCAAGTTGGCCGACACGACCGTCGTGGTGCTGGTCCCCGAGTCCGGGGACGCGATTCAGACGATGAAGGCCGGGCTCCTCGAGATCGCGGACATCCTCGTCGTCAACAAGGCCGACCGGGAGGGAGCCCGGCCTCTGCTGACCGAGCTCCGCTACATGGTCCACCTCCATCGAAGCGGCCAGCAGGCCTCGCGGGAGCTGGACTGGGAGGTGCCGGTCCTGGGCACCGTGGCTGGCAGCGGTCAGGGCGTGGACGAGCTGCTGGCGGCGGTTCGGCGGCACCGCGCGGCCCTGGAGGCGAGCGGAGCGCTCGAGTGGCGGCGGCAGGCGCGGCGGGCGCGCGAGCTCAGGGATCTGATCCTCGCGGAGCTCCGCCGCGAGGTGGACCAGGCGCTTGCCGACGGGGGGCCGCTCGGGCCGCTGCTCGCGGAGGTCGAGGCCGGCCGCGTGGATCCCTACACCGCGATCGCGGAGATCCTCGATCGCGTCCGCGTGCTCTTCAAAGCTCCCCGGTAGAGTGCTTGAACCACCAACCTCGTGGTCAATGAGTCAAGTTTCATCGCCCAACCGCCTCGGGCCGTGGTCGAGGCCCGAGCAGCCCCAGGACGCAGGGAGGAGGCGGGCCGAGGCGTATACCGCCATTGACCATCTGGTCGCGACGCCTCCGGCCTACGGCCTTCGGGCCGTCGCTCCCTTCTG